>JABFRG010001069.1 GCA_013141295.1 Polyangiaceae bacterium | reverse complement strand
CTCCGAGCGTGCGAAGATTGCCAAGTAGCTTCTCCGGTGCGTCGTCCGCGCCGCCGCTCCAGGTCACGAGGGCGGCGGCCGCCGGGTAGCGGAGGGCGCGGTCGCCCAGGGGCTCACCGTGCGGCGAAGCGCGCCCCGCCAGCGAGAACGGTGCATCGAGGAGCAGCAAATCCGGCTCCACGCCGCGCCGGGCGCGAATGCTGCTGCGCCAGGCATCGGAGTAATACGCTTCTGCCTGGGCGCGTGATTGCCAATCATAGATGCCGCCGTAGTACCGCTGATCGGTCAGCGAAAAGTACTTGTGGTCGAGCCCGGGCACCCGTTCGTACTCGGGCACTGCATCGCGAAATTTGCCCACGATGGCGAAGCGCGGCGCGTACCAGGGCGCGTGCACCCGAACGATGGCGATGGCGTGTGCGCCGGGTGCCGGCAGTGGCGGCGCTTCGTGCAGCGAGAAGTTGGCGCCGCCGCATCCCACACCGAACAACGCCAGAAGCGACGCCCAACCACGTTTGCTCATAGTCCGAACCTCCAGCCGAGTTGAATCGCGCCGCTCACGCCCAGGGCGCGGCGCTCGATGGCGCGTCCATCGACCGCGAACGACTCGGGCGCAAAGCTCACCACCGGCCCCACCCAGGGCGCCACGAACAGCTCCGGCAGGCCGCGGAAGGGGACGATGGCCCAGCCCAGGCGCATCGTGAGCTTGAACGTGCTCGTGAGGTGGCTGCCCCCGGTGGCTTCCAGCTCGAAGCGCGAGCGGACCAGGCTCAGCCCCAGCGAAGCGAAGGGGCCCTCGACGTGCCCCAGGAAGAAGAGCTGATAGCCCAGCGCGCCCAGGAGTCGGCGCTCCTGAAAGCGGCGATCTTCGGCCAGGAACTTGGGCACGTCGTAGGCAATCACCGTGGCGTAGAAGCGGTGCCGACCCAGCGAGAGGCCCACCTCCGGCGCGACTCCGTGAAGAAAGAACGGCGTCGGGTCCAGCTGCACGTCGACCGATCGGAGGCCGTGCGCAGGGAGGAGCGGCACGGCGCTCGAGGCCGCCTCGCTGGAAGCCGAAGCGACGTTTGCCCACAGCGGCAACGCCAGCGCCGCCACCAGGGTCGCGAACCTGCACCAACCTCTCGCTTGCATGCAGCCACTGTGGCCTCACCGCGCGCGCCGCGGTATTCCCTCGCTGCGCAAACCCGCTTTGCGTTCTGTGCAGGTGCCGGCGTAGGCTGGGGCCATGGTGAAGGCCAAGGGCGCCGAGCAACCGAGCGAGCCCAAGGAGAGCGATGGATCGCAGCTCCGGATGTTCGCCCGGGCGGTGCAAGCGCGGTCGTTCAGCGGCGCGGCAAAGGCCATGGGCGTCGACGTATCCACCGTGACCCGCGCGGTGGCCCGTCTCGAGGCCGATCTCGGCGCGAAGCTCTTCTTTCGTTCCACCACCGGCCTCGCCCTCACCGAGGCCGGGCATCTCTATCACGCGCACGCAGAGCGGACGCTCGCCGAGGAGTCGCGGGTTCGCGCGTCCATCGCCGACCGCAATGCCCACGCCGGTACCCTGCGCGTGTCGATGCCGGTGTTCGTGGCGGAGCACGTGCTCCCGACCATGATGCCCGCCCTGCTGGCGCGGCATCCGGAGGCGCGGCTCGACGTTCATGCGTCCGACGATCGCGTGGACTTGCTCGCCTCGGCGTTCGATCTCGCGGTGCGCCTGGGGCCGCTCCCCAGCTCGGCGCTTCATGCCACCAAGATCGCCGAATTTCGCCGGATCACGTGCGCGTCGCCCGCGTGGGTCGTGAAGAACGGTCCGATATCGCGTCCCGAGGACCTGTCGCGGGTGTCGGTCATCGCCTATGGCAACGGTCCGGCGCCGGTTCGCTGGACCTTCTGCAACGCCGCCGCCGAGGAAGTGACGGTGCAGCTCGCGCCTTCGCTCCGAAGCAACAATCTCGACTTGCTGGTGGCCATTGCGGCGCAGGGGCTGGGTGTCGTGCGAATGCCTTCGTGGGCCGCGGCGCCCTCGGTGGCGCGCGGCGAGCTGGTGACCCTCCTCGACGACTGGGAGGCCAATCGACCCGGTGAGAGCCTCGTGCTCTACGGCCTGTATCCCGACGATCCGGGGAAGGCGCGGCTGCGGAAGGCCTTCTTGCAAGCCCTGGTGGAGGCGGCGCGATCGGGACCAACCCCGGCGCGACAACGCGGTCGCACGCGGCAATAGTGTTGCAATCGTCAGCGACCGAGCGAGAAGTTGCCGCTGCGCGTGACCACGCCTTGGTGCACATAGGTGTATCTGCCGACGATGTCGTGGCCGCCGTGGAGGATCGTCCCGGAAAGCTGCATTGCGTCGCCGGGCACCGGGACACCGTTCACCTTTCCCTGAAACGAGATGCGAATGCTGCCGATGGCCTCGCCGTCGTCGGGATGCGCCTCGAACGACGTGGTGTAGCGCCCGGGGTTCACCACCCAGGCACCCAGGTTGGCGGTGGCGACCTTGTTGGTGAGGCGCACCTGAAACGGCGAACCGAACGGCGAGTCGATGGCGATGGTGCCTTTCCACAGGCCGTTCACGCGGCCCTCGCTGAGGTCCGACTCGGTGGAGTCGGTGCCGTCGGTCGCGTCGTCGTTCGTATCGGCGACGCAGCCGGACCCGAGGGCGAGGAAGGTCGCGGCGAAGAGGGGAGCGATGAGCGTGTGCAGTTTCGAGGTCTTCATGACCGAGGAAGTAGCAGCGTGTGTGCCGGCCTCGCCCCTTGCGCCCGAGGTCGCGTCGGCGCCGAAAAAGAGTCGCGAGGGAAGGGCCACATCACACCCCGCGCCACGCCATTCTCGATCGGCCGATCCATCGCGCGCCTTCGAACGGGCGGCCGCGTTGACAGCCCGGTGGCCTCCGGGTATGCACGACGTGTCCTCGGTCCTCGACGTTCGGTTCGCCGGCCGCCGGGGGAACAGGGAATCCGGTGACAATCCGGAGCTGCCCCGCAGCGGTGTGTGGGAACGAACCTCGTCATAGGCACTGGCCAACCGATCGCAACCCCTCTCACGGCGGGCGGCGCGCGGCGCACGGGAAGCGACGAGGCCTAGGAACGGCGCCACCCGGCGCACATGCCCACGAGCCCGAAGACCTACCGAAGATGAGCCTCACTTCCTGAGGTTCTTCCGTTGGTTCCCTCGCGGGGGGGCGCCGACCAGGCCTCCGTCTCGGTTTGCAATTTCGCGAGTCGCGGCGCGGCCTCGCCCCTGGGCGGTCTGCGGATGCAATCGGTTTTCTCTCACCACCATCGTGGCCTCGTGCCGCGCGCGCGCGTGCTCGCGTGGGCGCTGGCGCTCGTGAGGTTGCCTCGGCTGGCGCGGGCCGAGGAGCCGCCGCCAGAAGAGGTGCAGGTTCGAGG
>JABFRG010001053.1 GCA_013141295.1 Polyangiaceae bacterium | reverse complement strand
CCACCAGACCCTGGAGATCGCCTTCGTACACGCGCTGCCGCGTCTGGTCGTAGGCCATCACGACCACCGGCAGCGTGCCGCGCGTGCCGGAGCGGGTCAGCGCCGTCGCGACCGATTCCAGCAGATGCGCTTTCGCGCGCAGGTCGGCAGCCTCCGATGCGCTGGTGGAGACCAAGAACACCATCCCGGTGTCGAGTGGATCGGAGGCTGCCCCATCGGCTCCGACCGCAACGCGCAGCGCCGCAAGATCGCCGGCACGCGCAGCCAGGGCTCTCTTGCCTTCGGCGAGCGCAGGTGCGAAGCGGACGTCCTGGGTGGGGCGCTGGTCGATCAGATGTAGACCCACCGGCTCGGTCGCACCGTCGATGACCGAGACCTGCAGATCGCGCACCATCGGCAGTCCGCGCAAGGGGACGATCACCGGCGCGTCGGGGCCGATCTCGGCGACGTAGGACAGCGCGATTTCCTTCGTCTCCAGCCCGTCGATGGGGAAGATGCGCGCCGTGATCTCGCGCTCGCGCCGCTGTTCCACCAGCAGCGGGTCGCGCTGGCGGTGCTCGATGGCCTCGTAGGTCTCCCGCGCAGCGCCCAGCTCCGCGGCGTCGGCCTCGCGAAAGCGGCCGCCGATCTTCATGGCCAGGTGGGAGAGAGACGCGTGCGGTGGCAGCACGAAGCGAAACCGACCCTCCATGCGCCGTGAGGTGTGGTTGGCGAAGGCGAGGCGCATCTCGGTTTCGGCCAGCGTGCCGTGGATGCGCGTGGTGGCGTGCAAGGTCTCGATGCCCAGGTCGGTGCCGTCGGTGCCGGTGAGCGAGGCGGGCGAAGACTCCGGGAGCGCCAGCGAAGTGGCGGCCTGGGCTGTGGTGATGGTGGTTGCCTCGAGGGTTGCGTCGTTCGCTGTGACGACCTTCCCGCCTTGCTCCAGCAATCCACCGCAGGCGGAGAGCGCCGTTGCGAGCAGAATCAACGCCACGCGGCAGGGTGAAACGGCCATGCGCAAAAGACAGCGCATGGCGGCGGGAGTTCCGCCCCCGGGAGAAAAGCCCGAAGGCTTGCATTCTCCCGGCGGGAGGGAGCCGCTTACGTGGCGGGTAATCGCGCGTCGGCGCGGCGCGCAGTACCTGTACGCGATGACCGTCTGTCGCTGGGTCGTGATCGTGGTGCTGGTCGTCGTCGGTGTCGTGCACGTGTTGCCGCTGGTGGGCGTGCTCGGCGACGCTCGCCTGCGTGCGCTCTACGGTGTGACACTCGACGACTCTCAGGTGACGCTGCTCCTGCGGCATCGAGCGGTGCTCTTCGGGTTGCTCGGTGCGTTTCTCTTCTACGCAGCGAGCCAGCCCACGCTGCACCGCGTGGGCCTTGCTGCGGGATCGATCGCGGTTGGCTCCTTCCTGGTGCTCGCGCGCGACGGCACGAACGCCACGCTGACCCGGGTCGTGAACGTCGACCGAGCTCTCCTCGGCGTGCTCCTCGTGGGCTGGGTCGCGAGCGCGATCGCCGCCCGGCGTTGAGCGCTACTTCGCGGTTTCTGCCAGCGCGAAGGCCAGCTCGTCGGCCAGCTTCTCCACCGAGGCGCTCACCAGGTCGGCGCCGCCGTGGCCGGAGTGCTTCTCCACCCGCAGGAGCACCGGGCCGCTCGCCGGCGTGGCGCGCGAGGCGGCTTGCATGCGCGCGGCGAACTTGCGGGCGTGCATCGGGTCCACGCGGTCGTCGGCGTCGGCCGAGAGCACCAGTAGCGACGGGTACTTCTTTCCCGGCACCACGTGCTGATACGGGGAATATGCAGCAATCGCCGCGAAGTCGCCGGCGTCCTCCGACGAACCGTACTCTTCGACCCAGGTCTTGCCGCTGCCGAACAGGTGAAAGCGCACCATGTCGACCAAGGGCACGCCGCACAGGCCCACCGCGAACAGGTCGGGCCTTTGCGTCACCGCGGTGGCCACCAGCAGGCCGCCGTTGGAGGCGCCGCGGAGGGCGATGCGATCGGCCTTGGTGTAGCCCTCCGACGCGAGCTTCTCCATGATGGCGTAGAGATCGTCGAAGACGTTCTGCTTCTTCCGGCGCATGCCGGCTTCGTGCCAGGCCTCGCCGTACTCGGCGCCGCCGCGCAGGTTGGTGACCACGTAGATGCCGCCGCGCTCGAGCCACGGGTACGCGCTGGAGGTGAAGCCCGGCTTCTGCGTGGCGAGGAACCCGCCGTAGCCGTACACCAGGGCCTTGGCCGAGCCGTCCTTCTTGAAGTCCTTCGCGTGCACTACGAAGTACGGCACGCGGGTGCCGTCCTTGGACGTGGCGAAGAGCTGCTCCACCGCGAACTTGGAAGGGTCCACCGGGACCTTGAGCCGGTAGTGGAGCTGCGCCTTGCCGCTCTTGACGTCGAAGGCGTGAATCTCGGTGGGGTAGGTGAACGAGGTGAAGGTGTAGAACCCCTCGGTGTCTTCCGGGTTTCCGTAGACCACCGAGGCGGTCCCCACGGTGGGCAGCGCGACGTCACGGAGCACCTTGCCGTCGAGATCGCGCATCTCGATGCGGGTCTGGACGTCTTTCAGGTAGCCGATGGAGAGCTGTCCGCCCACCAGGTTCATGCCGTCGAGGGTGGCGTCCTTGGGCTCCGGCACCAGCACCTCCCACGCGTCGCGCGCGGGCTTCTTGGGGTCGACCCGCACCACGCGGCCGTTGGGGGCGCCGTCGTCGGTGCGCACGTAGAAGCGGTCCTTGTACGCGGTCACCGAGTATTTGGCCTTCTGGCCCACGGCGAGCGGCACGAAGGGTGCCTTGTCGCCCTTGCGCATGTCCTTGTAGAATACATCCGAAGACGTCCACCCGTGCTCGATGACCACGAACAGCCAGTGGCCGTCGCGGCTCAGCTCACCCTGCAAGAAGGTCTTGGCGTCGCCGGTGTGCGGGTGGGCGGTGACGTCTTTCTTGGGGTCGGTACCGAGCTTGTGGAAGCGGAGCTCGGCGAAGCCCGGGCGGTCGGCCACGGTGACGGTCTTGCCGTCGGCCGGCGGGAGCCAGGTGTAGTAGAAGCCGTCGCCTTTGGGCGTCCACGACATGCCGCCGTACTTGGCGCCTTCGATGACGTCGACAGCGGAGTCCTTGCCGGTGGCGACGTCGCGCACGAAGAGCGTGGCCTCGTCGGAGTTGTTCGCCTTCTTCAGGTACGCGACGTACTTGCCGTCCTGCGAGGGCTCCCAGCCGCCCAGGCTCCCGGTGCCGTCTGCGGCGAAAGTCTGCGGGTCGATGAGCACCCGGCCTTCGGCGGTGGCGCTGCCGTCGCTCACGTACACCACCGACTTCTCTTTTTGCGCCTCGCGCTTGCTGTAGAAGTAGCGCTTGCCGGCGCGCTGGGGAACGCCGCGGGACTCGACGTAGAAGAGCTCCTTCAGGCGGGACACCAGCTCGGCGCGACCGGGGAGCGCAGCCAGCTTGGCGCGCGCGTAGGCGTCCTGGGCCGAGAGCCAGGTCGTGACCTCGGGCGCCTTGCCGTCCTCGAGCCAGCGATACGGGTCCAAAAGCTCGGTGCCGAAGAGCACGTCTTTCACCTCGGCCACGCGCGTCGCCGGGTAGTCGAAGCGCGGCGGCGTCGCGCTGCTCGTCGTGGGCGAAGCCGTGGGCACCGTGGGACCGGGCGCCGCGATGGGCGAAACGACGGGTTTCTCCTCACCGCCGCAGGCAACGGCGCTGGAGACGACGGCAAGGGAAGCGAGGATCGAGAACGACGCTTTCATGGCGTTGCAGGGTAGCACTGGCGGCGTTGCAATGGACCACCGGTAGCGCGCTCGTGCGGGTGTGGTTCGCGTGGTAAGAGGAGGGCATGAGTGACGACATCGTTCGGAGCGTCCGGCCCCTGGGCTTCCCGTGGATCACCGAGGACCCGTTCCTCTTCTGCGTCTACCACGACGACAAGTACCCGGCGGGGGACGCCAAGATGGCGCCACCGCGCGCTTCTCTCGCGGGTCGCAACATGGGCCAGGACTTCGAGGGCAAGGACGGCTGGCGCATGTACCACGGCGAAGAGGTGCCCGGCTTTCCGCCACACCCGCACCGGGGCTTCGAGACGGTGACCATCGCGCGCCGCGGCTACATCGACCACTCCGACTCGCTGGGCGCCACCGCGCGCTTCGGCTCCGGCGACGTGCAGTGGCTCACCGCCGGCGGCGGCATCGTGCACTCGGAGATGTTCCCGCTGGTGGAGGAGACGGCGCCCAACCCGCTCGAGCTCTTCCAGATCTGGCTCAACCTGCCGGCCGAGGACAAGATGCGCCCGGCGCACTTCTCGATGCTGTGGAACGAGGGCGTTCCCCGGGTGGTGTACACCGACGAGGCGGGCAAGAAGACCCAGGTGCAGGTGATCGCCGGCGCCCTCGAGGGCAAGACGCCGCCTCCGCCGCCCCCGCACTCCTGGGCTTCGCGCCCGGACACCGACGTGGCCATCTGGAGCCTGCAGCTGGAAGCCGGTGCAGTATGCACGCTTCCTCCGGCTACCGCCGCCGCCCGCCGCAACGTGTACTTCTTCGCCGGTCCTTCGCTGAAGGTGGGGGAGCGCACCATCGATTCCCACGCGGCCATCGGAGTGCGTAGCGACGCCCTGCTGCGCCTCGAGGCCGGAGATGCGCCCTGCGAGGTGCTGATCCTCCAGGGGCGGCCCATCGCCGAGCCGGTGGTGCAGCATGGCCCCTTCGTTATGAACAAGCGCGAAGAGATCATGCAGACCATGGCCGAGTACCAGCGCACGCGCTTCGGCGGCTGGCCCTTCTCCAGCGAGGAGCCGGTGCACCCGCGGGACGCAGGTCGCTTCGCCAAGCACGCCGACGGTCGCGTGGAGCGTCCCGAGAGCAAGTGACGACGCGTTTCGGAAGCTGGGCCCAGGCCTTCGCCGGCAAGCACGTGCTGATCACCGGCGGCTCGCTGGGCATCGGCTATGCGCTGGCCGAGGCATTGGCCGCCATGGGCGCCGAGCTCACCCTGGTGGCGCGTCGGGAGGCGCCGCTGGCCGAGGCCACAGCGGCGCTCCTCGCAGTCGCGCCGAAGTGCGTGGTACATACATGCAGTTGCGACGTGGCCGATGGCGACGCCGTGGCGCAGGTGCTCGGCGCCCATGCAGCGAAGCACCCGGTGGACGTGGTGATCAACAACGCCGGGGTGGTGACGCCGGGCCGGGTGCTCGATCTCGACCGCGCCGCCCACCGCCGGCACATGGACGTGAACTACTGGGGCGCGTTTCACGTGTGCGAGACGCTGCTGCCGGGCATGATCGCCCGGGGCCAGGGCGGCCACGTGGTGAACGTCGGCTCTCTCCTCTCGGTGATGGGCATCTACGGATACGGCGCCTACTGCGCCAGCAAGTTCGCGCTCTACGGCCTCTCGGAGTGCCTGCGCGCGGAGCTCTGGCCCCACGGCATTCGCGTGAGCATCGTCCTCCCGCCGGACACCGACACGCCGATGCACCGCGAGGAGCTGGCGCTCATGCCGGTGGAGACCAAGGCCATCACCGGCAACGTCAAGATGCTCAGCGCGCCGTTCGTGGCCGAGGCCACCTTGCGTGGCGTGGCGCGCGGACAGTTCGAGATCGTTCCCGGCGCCGAGAGCCGCTTCACGGTGCTGGCGCAGCGGCTCGTGCCGGGCCTGGTGCGCTGGTTCTGCGATCGCGCGCAAGCCAAGGCCGCGACGGGTGCTCCCCTGGCTGCACCGCCTGTGCGCCTCGGCGAGTAGCGGAGGAGCTCAGTCCACCGCTGGCGATCCCTTCTCGTGAGCTACGGGCGCGGCGGACCGCTACAGTCCTCGTGCGTGACGCGGCAGCTCACCATGCCGGCCTTCGCATGGGCGGGGATGGCGACCCACCACGCGGTGTAGTTGGCGCGTACCATGCCGCCGCACGCGTTCGACTCCGCCGTCAGGATCGCCACCGCGCCATCGGGCATCATGTGGATCCCGGTGACCTCCGAGGGATCGCCGGGTACGCAGGCGAGGATCGCGACCTTGTCGGCGCCCATGGAAGGTGGGACGCAGCGGGGATCGGGACTGGCGGGCTCGGCGACGAGCGACGGGTGCGCGGTGCAACACGCGTAGTGCGCGACCAGGACCGAGGTCGGCTCGGAGGCTCCGCACGCGTCCTTGGCCGCGTCTCCAGAGGGGGATCGTTCCGTGAGCCCGACGGCGTGACTGCCGCCGCACCCGAGGGTCGCGGCCAAGGCCAGGTGGATCCAACGCATGCAGATGGAACGCGCAGAAGCCCGTGGGCTTACATCTCTCGAGCGCGGCCTCGGCGAGTAGCGGCGGGACTCCGTCCGCCGGCTTTGCCGTCTGTGCGAGTCTGGTGCACCAGATAGACCTCCGCGTCTCAGGGCAGAACGGCTACTGGGGCACCACGCTGGAACACGGCGCCGTCCCCGAGCTGCCCGTGACCGTTGGAGCCCCAACACCAGAGTGTGCCGTTGGGTTTTCGCGCGCAGGTGTGCGCGCTGCCGCCGGTCACGTTGCCCCAGTCGCTGGACGTGCCTGCTTGAACGGGAAGGCTGCGATTCGTGGTGGTTCCATCGCCGAGCTGACCGAATCCGTTGTCGCCCCAGCACCAGAGCGTGCCGTTCGTCTTGCGGCCGCATGTCGTGTTCTCGAAGGCTTGAACGTGGACCCAGTCGGTTGCCGTTCCGAGCTGCACCGGCGCGAGCCGGAAGGTATCGGTTCCATCGCCGAGCTGACCGAATCCGTTGTCGCCCCAGCACCAGAGCGTGCCGCTCGTCTTGCGGCCGCAGGTGTGCAGGCTGCCCGTGCTCACTTCAGCCCAGTCGGTAGCGACGCCGATCTGGGCGGGTGAGGACGCGTTCGTGGTCGTGCCGTCGCCGAGCTCGCCAGATTGATTGTTGCCCCAGCACCAGAGCGAGCCGTTGCCCTTCCGGGCGCAGGTGTGCGAGCCCCCGCCGCGCACGGCGACCCAGTCCCTAGCTGTCCCAACCTGTGCCGGAGAAGTGCGCTCTGGGTCCGTGGTGCCGTCACCCACTTGGCCGTATTCGTTGTAGCCCCAGCACCAGAGCGAGCCGTCTCCCTTGCGGCCGCACGTGTGCGAACCGCCGCTGTTCACGTCGACCCAATCCGTCGCGGCCCCGACCTGCCCGGGTGTGGCGCGATCGGAGAGGCTTCCGTCGCCAAGGGCGCCGAAGAGGTTGGATCCCCAGCACCATACCGAGCCGTTGCTCCTGCGCGCACAGGTGTGGGCGGAGCCGGCGCTTGCCTGCACCCAGTTGGTCGCGGTCCCAATCTGCGTGGGCGCCGTGGGGTCCACCAGCGTGCCGTCTGTACCCCAGCACCACAAGGTCCCGGACGACTTGCGCGCACAGGTGTGCGAGTAGCCCGCCGTCACGTCGTTCCAGTCCACGGCGGTCCCCACCTGTCCCGGCGAGACGCGCGTGATGGTGATGCCGTCACCAAGCTGACCGGCGCCGTTGTCGCCCCAACACCATAGGGTTCCGTCGGTCTTGCGGGCGCAGCTGTGAGCGCCGCCGGCGCTCACAGCGACCCAATCGATCGCAACGCCCACCTGAACAGGGAGGCTCCGGTCGGTGTTCGCCCCATCGCCGAGCTGCGCGGCGTCGTTCGCGCCCCAGCACCAGGCGGAGCCGTTGGTTTTCGTTGCGCAGGTGTGGCCGCTGCCGGCTTCTAGGCCCATCCAGTCGGCCCCCGTGCCCACCTGGACGGGCGATCGCCGGATCGCATTGGTGCCGTCCCCCACCTCTCCGTGCTGGTTGTAGCCCCAGCACCAGAGCGTCCCCGTGCTCTTGCGCGCACACGTGTGCGAACTGCCAGCGGACACGTCGACCCAGTCGGTCGCCGCGCCCACGGGCACGGGCCTTACTTGAATGTACGTGGTGGAGCCGTCGCCGAGCTCGCCGCCGCCGTTGAGCCCCCAGCACCAGAGCGTGCCCGTGGTCTTCCTGGCACAGGTATGTTTCGCGCCCAGCGTGACCTGGCTCCAGTCGAGGTCCGTGCCTACCTGGATCGGGGCTCGATGGAGACTTCGATCGCCGAGCCCCAGTTCGCTGCTCGAGTTGTTCCCCCAACACCAGAGGGTACCGTTCACCTTCCGCGCGCAGGTGTGCTGCTGGCCCACGCTCACTTGCGCCCAGTCCGTGGCGACGCCGACCTGGTTGGGCAGAGAGTGCCGCGTGTTGGTATCATCGCCGAGCTGGCCGGCGTCATTCTGCCCCCAGCACCACAGCGTCCCGGTGCTCTTCCGCGCACACGTATACGAGGCGCCCGCCCGCACCTCCACCCAGTCCGCGTCGGCGCCGACCTGCGTCGGCGTACCCCGCGCGTAGAGCCCGCCATTGCCGAGTGCACCGAGGGAGTCGTCGCCCCAGCACCAGAGGGTCCCGTCGGCTTTGAGCGCGCACGTGTGCGCGCCACCGGCGCTCACTTCTTCCCAAGGCACCGCGGACGCGTCGGGTGCGTCTCGTGCATCAGCACCGGCATCGCCGCGCACCCCGTCAGCACTTGCGTCCACGACGTGGTCGGAGCCTCCGTCGTTGCCGGGGGTCAGATCGAAGCGACACGCCAGCGGCGATGCCGTTGAGAACGCGGTGACGGCCAGTATCGTGAGAGATCGGATCTTCATAGGTCCCTCGTGCATGTGCGAGCGTTGCCAAGCCGCCCAGCCGCCGGTGCGCCTCGGCGAGTAACGGAGGAGCTCAGTCCACTGGCTTGCCGTCCTTGAAGTGGGTGGTCTTCACCAGGAGCCCGTTGTTGTAGTGCTCCACGACGTAGTTGTTCTGGTTGTAGGCGCGGTTGTAGCGGGCATCGAGGTCGAAGCCCGTCACGTCGTCGAACCAGTACTTCCAGTCGCCGTCGCGCCGGCCTTCCTTGAAGGTGCCCTCCACCAGCACGTGGTTGTGAAGCCAGTGCATCCAGCGGCCGTGGCGCGTGCCGTTCTTGTACTCGGTCATGGTGCCTTCGTGACCGTTGGGAAACCACACGCTGGAGAGCCCATTGGGGTGCCCCATCGGGTCGACGCACTCCACCACGTTGCCCTTGGGCGGCAGCTGGCCCACCAGCTTCGCCCCCTCGGGACACGGAACCTTCTCTTCGAACCACTTCGGCTGCGGCGACTGCGGACCCCAGTGGTTCTCCTCCGGGGGCGCGCCTTCCTTCGCGGCGGTGGGCGATGCGGCGACGGGCGGCGGAGGGGGATCGCCGGCGCAAGCGGCAGAGAGAGAAGCGGCGGCGACCAGGGACGCGAGGACATCGATGCGCAACGCAATGGGCATGGTGGGGGCGCGAGCACCGTTCGTGCCAGTGCGACGAGCCCCGCATCTCGTGGCGATCGCCAGGGCACGCGCGCGCACCGCCTGCGTCGGGGCGCACCGCTTGCGAGCGCGCCGCGAGGAGGCCTACCGCGCGCGCAGCGCGAACGACTGCAAGAACCGGTCGTCCGCAGCGTCGTCGCCGGGGGCAACCCGATGCGTCACGAGCACTTGATACACATGCCCTTCGGCCACGAAGAGGCGCAGGCGGACGTAGCGCGCTGGCTGCTGCACGCGCAGTTCCCTGCCTTCGGTCGAGCCCGCGCGCACGTTCGAACGTGCGAGCTCCGTCCCCTGGCTTTGGCGGACGACGTCGGCGAAGAGCCGCTCGAGGCGTGCGGCCGGGAGCTCGTCGGCATGCGGCAGGTCGTCGGCCACGAGTATGCTGTAGCCCTCGTCGGGGCCGGCCGCCGCGATGGCAGCGTGGGCCTTGCGCGGTCCGGCGGGCGTCGACAGTGTCTCGTCGCTCTCGGTCGGGCGTTCGGGAAACGTCGCGCTGAAGTCGCCCGTTGCGGAGGTGAAGGGGTACTCCGCCGAGCCCGAGGTCTCGCTGCGCTCGCTTGCTCGCTGACGCGCGTGTCGCACGGCGTAAACCCCGAACGTTCCTACGATCGACAGCAACACGAGCGCGGCGACGATCGCGAGTCTTTTCATCGAATCGTTTCGTATCGCGAAGGTGCGGTGCCCGCAAGGGCGCACGCGACCCTTACCTGGGCAATCGGGCCACGCGCAGCTGGCGCGCGTCCTGGAGCACCAGGACCGGGGCCTCGAGATTGCCTTCCACGACGACCGCGCTCGCGGCGATGCCGTCGACTACGGTGCGTGGCGCGTCTCCGGCGGCACCTCCGTAGACGATGCGCTCTTTCCGGCTGTCGACGTCCACCAGGGTTCCGTCGACCACGCCGAAACGCACCGAGCGCGCGACATCGGCGGCGCGGCCCGGCGGCGCGACCCATGAGCCGGCGGCGGTCAGCGACCGCAGGCGGCACCGCTCTGCCGCCCGATCGTCGAGGAGACCACTCGACGAGTCGTCGTTGCAGAACGACATGGTGATGCCACCTGCGGGATACACTGCAGTCTGCACGGAATCGTCGAGGGCCGGCGAGAGGCTCACCCGGCGCAGATCGCCGTCGGTGGGTGAGGCCCACTCCGCCACCGGCACTTCCTTGGCGTCGTATCCGAAGCCGAACAGGTCCGAGGCGCGGCCAGCGTTCGCCGATGCACCGAACGCTACCGTGCCGTCGGCGCGCTCGACGCCGCGTCCGGAGGTCCCCTTGTCCTCGAAGTTCTTCGTCTCGTACCAGGTGTTGCCGGAGCGAACGAAGCGGGTGGCGCCGTGGTCCGGTTGTACGACCCACACCGCGACGGACGAACCGTAGCTGGTGAGCGCGAGGGTGTCTGCTCCGCGGGTGATGGGCAGGCACGCGTCGTCGCGCTCCACGCTGCCATCGCGTATGCGGAAGTAGCCCAAGGAGCTCGCGTCGCCTCCGGCCGTGGCCAACACCAGACCCTCGGGCGTCGCCGTGAACGCTGCCAGCGGCCTGCGCGTGCGAGATACCGGCAGATCGAGGGACGAGACGCCATCGCTTCCGAACGAGACGAGGGTGATCGCCCCGCGCGCAGCGGTGTCGATCGTACCCGCGGCGGGGGTGGGCCCATGGTCGATCACCAGGTAGACGCGACCTCCGTGGTCCGCCGATGCAAGCGTGGTCACGTTGGTGTCACCCGGTGGAATGGCCCATGCGTCGCTGGCGGCCCAGGTGGGCCGGAAGGCGAACGCGTCGACCGCGCCGCCCGCCGCGTGCACGGACACGACACCGGAGCTGCCCAGCGGCGCGCGAAACACGATGCGGGTGTCGCTCCAAGTCGCCACGCAGTCGCTGGTGAGCGCGGAGCCGCACACCGGGAGCCGCATCTCGCGCGAGCCGCGCCCCACCGCCACGTAGCCGCCGTCGGATGCCGCGCCGAAGCCGGAGCCTTGGATCGTGAGCTGCGTGCCCCAGGGGCCCTCCACGTCGCTCGGCGAGGTGATCAGCGGCACCGCAGCGCCGGCCTGCGGCACGGGTTCGGGCACCGCGCTGGGTCGCAATGCCACGGGCGCGAGCGAGACCGGGCGCCCCGCAGCGCACGCGTAGGCCCGATGGTCGGTGCAGCCCGACATCATCGCGGCGCCCATGGCCGACAGTGCGAGGCCGAGGCCGATCCAACGCGGAGCGGAGAACCTGATCATGCGCACGCTCACAGCAGGAAGTGTACCTACGTGGCGGAGCCGAGGGGGAGGCCAATATCGCGCAGATAGCGGCCATCGGTGTGAAGGCCACGGCGCACCCAGCGCGAAGTCCGCCTACCCGGCCTTGGCGCGAAGGCGCGCACTCTCCCCCGCGACCTGTGCCCGCTCGATGCGGCGCTTGTATTGCTCGCCCCAGTCGCGGAGCCCGATGACCACCGGCTCGAGGCTGCGGCCGAACGGCGTCAGCTCGTACTCCACGTGGGGCGGCACCTCGGGGAACACGGTGCGCTTCACCAGGCCGTCGGCCTCGAGCTCGCGCAGCTGTAGGGTGAGCATGCGCTGGGTGCAGCTGGGCAAGAGCCGGCGCAGCTCGCCGAAGCGGCGCTTCTCCTTCAGCAGCCAGTAGATGACGACGCCCTTCCAGCGACCGCCGATGAGGCCGAGCGCCGTTTCCACCGCGCAGCCGGTCTTGCTGACGCTCACTTTGCGATTCGAGCCGAGGGCCATGGTTCCCTTTTCGATACTACGTACAGAATTGTGCGTACTTGCGGCGAAGTGCCTGCCTCCCCAAGATGCCTCCACCTGCAAGGAAGGCAACCATGAACGTCTACGAGCTGCACGCGCGCGAAGGTTTCGACTCTCTGGTGAAGGGCGAGCGGCCTTCGCCGCGGCCGGGGGCCGGCGAGGTCAAAGTCCGGGTGCGCGCCGTTTCTCTCAACTATCGCGACATCATCCTGGCCAAGAATGCCAAGGGCGCGAACCGCGAGCGGCCCATCGTTCCCACCTCCGACGGCGCCGGCGAAGTGGTCGAGGTCGGGCCGGGCGTCACGCGCCTTCGGGCGGGCGATCGCGTGATGGCTGCGTTCTTTCCCACCTGGCACCGCGGTGAGCTGGAGGAATCGCACCACGCCCACGCGCTCGGCGGCGGCACCACCGACGGCATGCTCGCCCAGGAAGTGGTTCTGCGCGAGGAGGCCTGGGTGCGCATCCCGGAGCATCTCTCGTTCGAGGAGGCCGCCACCCTGCCGTGCGCGGGGGTCACCGCGTACCAAGCGCTCTTCGTCGCTGCTACGGTGAAGCCGGGCGACACCGTGCTCCTCCAGGGCACCGGCGGCGTCTCGATCCTCGCGCTCCAGCTGGCCAAGGCCGCGGGGGCGATTCCGCTCGTCACCTCCAGCAGCGCCGGCAAGCGCGAGCGCGCCAAAGCGCTCGGCGCGGTGGAGACCTTCGACTACAAGGAGACGCCCGCCTGGGGCGAAGCGGTGCGCGCCTTCACCGGCGGCCGCGGCGTCGACGTCGCGGTGGAAGTGGGCGGTCCCGGGACCTTCGACCAGTCGGTGGCGGCGCTGCGCTTCGGCGGCACCATGAGCATCCTCGGTGTGCTCACCGGGGTGCGCGGCGAGGTGAACACCCACGCCATCTTCCACAAGGGCCTCAAGGTGCACGGCGTGTACGTGGGCTCGGTGGCCATGTTCGAGGACCTCGGACGCGCCCTCTCCGCCAGCCGTATCGTCCCCATCGTCGACCGGGTGTTCTCCTTCGGCGAAGCCCGCGCGGCCTACGACTACCTCGCCAGCGCCGCCCACTTCGGCAAGGTCGTCGTGCGCGTGGACTGAACGTTCAGGGAGCGCCGCAGAGGAGGGTGGCGAACGACGCGAAACGGGCCGACGGCGATGGGTCCACCCCCATGCACGCGCGCCGGAAGGTGCCGTCTGCCTGAACCGAAGCGAAGGCGTCCCGACACGGCGCCGGCGCAAGGATCTCGGCGCAACGCCTCTCGGCCATGGATCTGCACGCCGGCTGGTCGCCTTCCTCGCACTGCGCGCACACCGCGAAGATGCAATCCCGCTGGTCCACGAGCGCCGCGCCGCAGCCCGGGGGGATGGTCTCGCCGGCGAGGGCGATCTCGCAGCCCCAGTCGTTGAGCCGAGGGCCAAACTGAGAGGTGAGCACCACCGGAGACGGGCGGCCGCGGGCGTCCGCGGGGCTCTCACCGGCGGACGTTCCAAAGATGCAACGGCTGCACTCGGCGTTGGCGCCGGCGCGCGCCGCAGTGCACGCAGGTGTGTCGAAGCCGTTCCAGCAGTCGGCGTCGATGGCGTCGATCTGTGCCTTCGTGCAGCGCCCCTGGGCTCGCGCGGGGGCGCCGAAGCCGAGGCCCTCAAGGTGTCCGCAGGCGGCGCCGAGGTCCATGCAGTATCCACCTGGGTCGAAACAAGCGTCGGGTTTCGGTGGCCCGCGGCGGGCATCGGAGGTTGCGTCGAAGGTCGCGGCATCGGGCCCCGCGTCGAACGCCGGGACTTCGGTGCCCGCGTCTTGCCCGCACGCAACACAGATGGCAGCCCCGAGCCAGCCGCCCACGGCAACGACCGCCATGCTTCTCACCCCCGCGCCCCGCCTCTTCATGCGACGACCATAGCATGCCGCACGTGGTTCTGCTTCGGCGAAGCCCGTGCGGCCTATGACTACCTCGCCAGCGCCGCCCACTTCGGCAAGGTCGTCGTGCGCGTGGACTGAACGTTCACGCCGGCGGCGTGTTGCTGGTGGCGGCCTCGAGCTCGTCCATCACTTCGCCGCCGTACACCGCAAGCCGCTGCAAGTGGGGGATGGTGTCGCGGCAACCGGTGAACCCGAAGTTGAGGGAGCCGGCGTAGCTCTGCACGGTGATGTTGAGGCCGTAGCCATGGAAGGGGATGGACAGCGGCGCCATCTCTTCCAGCTTCCACCCACGGAAATACAGCGGCATCTCCGGGCCGGGGACGTTGGAGACCACCACGTTGAAGGCCGGACGAACACGGCCCGCCGCGCCCGGAATGAAGGCCAGCATGAGCGGTGCGATGAGCAGGCCGCTGTACTGCATGATGGCGTTCTTCGACATGCCCTGGAGCTGCTCCTTGGCGCGCCTCGTGGTGGCGATGATGGCGCCGAGCCGCTCCTTGGCATCGGCGACATCGGTGCCGAGCGAGGCCAGGATGGCCCCCACCGCGTTGCCGCTGCCGCCGGGATCGTCCTTCGGGCGGATGTTCACCGGCACCATGGCCACCAGCGCGCGATCGGGGAGCGCGTTCTGGTCCACGAGGAATCGGCGGAGCGCCGATCCGCAGATGGCCAGCACCACGTCGTTGACCGTGCCGTGTGCGGCGGTGGCCACGCGTTTGACCCGCTCGAGATCGATGTGCTGGGTGGCGAAGCGACGGCTGCGGGTGATGCGCTGATTGAGCACGCTCCGGGGCGCTTGCATCGGCGCCACCAGCTCCCGGTCTTCGTGGCGCAGTGCGCGCGCGACGTTCATGATGGCGCGGCCGATGTCCTTGGCGGCGCCGACTTGATCCCGAGCGGCGCCCAGGATGGCGTCGAAGGTGGGCGGGGCGTCCTCCCGCTGCGGGCCTCGGCTGATGGGCGGGCAAGCGTAGAACATGGGCGTGTCGCGGTCGCTCGCATCGGTGGTGAAGCTCCGGATGAGCATCCGCATCCCGGTGTAGCCGTCGACCAGCGCGTGATGCACCTTGAAGTACACCGCGCAGCGGCCGTCTTCGAGGCCCTCGATGAAGTGCGCCTCCCACGGCGGACGGTGGAAGTCCAGCGGGGTGCCATGAAGCCGCGAGACGAGAATGCCCAGCTCGCGCTGGTCGCCGGGCGAGGCCAGCGCCGAGCGCCGCACGTGGTACTCGAGGTCGAAGGCAGGGTCGTCGATCCACGCCTGCAGCGGGGTCGCCAGGAGGTCCGGATGCAAGAGCTTCTGGTTCCACGGGCGCTCGACCTTGGCGTTGCGCGAGAGCTCTTCGCGCAGCTGCCGAAACAGGTCGGAGCCGCCCTGGGCAGGCGGCGAAAATTGGAGGAGCGCGCCCACGTGCATCATCACTTCGCGCCCTTCCCAGGCGAGGAAGGAGCGATCCAGGGCATTGAGACGCTTGGGTGAGCTCATGGCAGGCAGCGAATGTATCGCGCTTGCCATGGCAGCTGCGGGGCGAACTTGCGAAAGGCGCATCACGCTTCGCGTCAACGATGCGCCTCGTTCAGAAGCCGGGCGTCTTGCCCACGTTCCAGAAGCGGTCGCGGGGCCGGGGCCGTGGTGCCTGCGACGCGGGCGTCGTACGCACCGCGGGCTTCGCTACGGCCGTGGCCGGCGGGGTTGCGACGCTGGCGGCGCTGGAAGACCCGCCGAGCGGGCTCGAGAGCTCGGTGCGAAAGGCCGGCGCCCGCGTCAACAGGGTCTGTCGGAGCGCGCAGGTGCCGGGGCCGCCCGCGAAGCAGAGCACCGCGACGAGCACCGCGCAGGCAACGGCCGCCAGCGCTGCCGCCGCATGCCAGGTGCGGAGCACGCGCATGGGCGCGGCTTCTGCGATGCCCTCTGGTCCTTCGAGGTCCGGCAGCACCGGTGCCGGCGGAACGAACGCGATGGGCATCTCGTCCGCGCTCTCGTTCACGATGGTCTTCGCTTCGCCCAGCACCGGTGGCGGCAGCGAGGTGAGCGCGGGCGGCGGGGCGGGCACCGACACCTGAATGCGCTGCAGCGACATGGATAGCTCGTCGGTGCTGGCCGAAAGTGCGTCGAGGAGCGCCATGGAGAACGCGCGGGCCGTGGGAAAGCGGTCTTCGCGGCGCTTGGCGAGGGCCTTTTCCAGCACCGCCCACAAGGCCAGCTCGACCCCCTCGGGCCTCTCCACGTTGCGTTCCAGGGTGGCCACCAGCGCCTGGTTCACCGAGTCGGCAGCGAACGGCGAGGTGCCGACGAGCATCTCGTAGAGCACGGTACCCACCGCGAACACGTCGCTGCGCTCGTCGACCGGCATGCCGCGCACCTGCTCCGGAGACATGTACTCGGGCGTGCCCAGCAGGAGGCCATCGGACGTGATCGGGGCCTTGCGTCGGCTCGCGCGCGCGATGCCGAAGTCGAGCACCTTGGGGATCAAGACACCGTCGGACTCCACCGAGAGGAAGACGTTGGCGGGCTTGATGTCGCGGTGCACGAACCCCTGGGCGTGCGCGTGGGTGAGCGCGTCGAGGACCCCCACCGCGAGGGCCACCGCGCACCGCGCGGAGAGCGGGCCGCGAGCGGTGAGCACGTCGGCCAGCGTCTGCCCGCGCAGGCGCTCCATGACGAGGACCAGCGCGCCGTCGCGCTCCTCCACCAGGTCGAAGATTCGAACCACGTTGCGATGGGCCAGCATCGCGCCGATGCGGGCCTCCTGCCGGAAGCGCTCGCCGGCGTCCTTGCGGTAGCCCCGCTCCAGCACCTTGATGGCCACGTCGGAGTGGGTGGTCTCGTTGCGCGCGACCCACACCACGCCCATGCCGCCGCTGCCGATCGGCGCCTGGAGCCGGAATTTCCCGGCCAGCGTGCTCCCCCGTACGAGGTTCATGGGCTCACGTGGGGTCGCCGCCGCTGCCCGGCTCGACGGACGTGGGAACCCGGCGCGCGGAGGGGGGCATCGG
>JABFRG010000477.1 GCA_013141295.1 Polyangiaceae bacterium | reverse complement strand
CGCCACCTGCACCGCCTCGCACGCCGCTTCGGGCTCGTTCAACAAGGCTTTCGACCGGCGCGCGGGCCACCAGCGACGGCCACGCAGTCACTCGCGGCCGGGCGAAAGCCTTCCTGTTTCCTCGGAGTGCTACGGCGTGTAGCGTTGCTTCGCGTCGTCGAGGAGGCACTCGACGTCGCCCGGCTTGCCGGGGGGAATCCCTGCCCAGAGACGCTGCGCCGGTGAGTCGTTGCGAAGCGCGCCCTCGCGCAAGAGCGCGGCCCAGGTGAGGGTCGGGCCCTGTCCGGTGAGGACCGATGCTACGTGCGGATAGTCCGCGCCGTAGATGTGCACGCCGCGGGCGCTCACGTCGAAGGTGTGACCGTCGGCCATGATGGCGTTGCCCTTGGGCGCGTCGCCGTAGGCCTGTACGCAGCGCTCCACCAGCGCCTTGGGGAATCGCGCGAAGAGGTCCTTCTCGCCCAGCGGCTTCCCGGTCTCCAGGTCCCACGTGGTGCGTGCATAGTCCACGAAATTTCCGGGATGGGCTGCGCCGTCGTAGCCGGTGCTCCCGCCGGACTCCACAGTGACGAAGCCGCGGAAGGTCGCGGTGATCGTCACCGCGAAGGTCGCGGTCATCCCCGACTCGCACTTCTTCGCGTCCTCGTACGTGTCTTTGGAGACGATGCGCGGCGTCAGGGCCCGGACGTCTTGCTGGTTGATCCGCGCCTCGGCCGCGGGGTTCTTCGCGCCGAACAGCTCGAACACCGTTTGCTCGTAGACGCACTCCTTCATGCCGAAGGTGCCCACTGATTTCACCGGGCGAACGAGCTTCAGGCGCTTGGTGGCCACGAGCGGATTCTCTCGCGGGGCCACCGCCTGCAGCGAGAACGGCTGCGCGGTCTTGCCGTTGCTCCAGGTCCCGGAGATGACGCCGTCCACGCAGCGTCCGGTGAAGCGGCCGGTCGAGTGGGCGGGGTCGCCCTCCACCAGGTCCACCTCGCCGCGGCCGTCGACGTGACCGGCGAGCGCGATATCCAAGCCCGTTCGCGCGTAGAAGTAGCGGCCGGCGAGGGCGTGGTCCTTCGGGTCTTCACGCAGGCGCATGTACGCGTCCTGACCTGCCACCGTCCCGTGGAACCCCGGCGTGAAGTCGCACCCACTCCCGCTCCCCGCCTCCGCTTCGGCACGCGCGCCCGCGTCCGACGTTCCCGCGTTGGCCGGGGCCGTCGTCGTCGTCGCGGCATCCCGCTCACCGGGCGCCGCTTTCCGGCCGCACGCCGCGCCCAGGAGCAGGAGTGCCAGGCCGAACCCGAGCTTCATGGCGCCACCAACGCCCGAGACGCCTGTCCCATTCATTCCGCGCCAGCTCCCATCAACGGCTGGATGATGGCTCGCCACCGCTTCCCCCGCCGCTGCCACCGCCACGCGAGTCCGGGCCCCGGCTGGCACGGCGGTTGATGCCCAACGCCTTGAGCAGCGAGTACATGTGCGAGCGCGCAATGTCGAGCGACTGCGCCGCTTCGAGGACGTTCCACCCGTTCTGATCGAGCGCCTGCATGAGCAGTCGTTTCTGGAACTCGCGCGTGGCCTCTTGAAAGGTGACCTCGCGATCCCGTTCCGGTCCACGATCGGGAAACAGCTGGGCCACGCCCACGCTGGTGACGCCCTGCCCGGCGGCGCGAATGGTGGCGGCTTGCATGGCGTGCGCGAGCTGCCGCACGTTGCCCGGCCACTCCGAGAGGTGAATGGCCTGGAGGGTCGCCGCCGAGATCTCCAGCCGCGAGAACCCGTGCGCCTTGCACGCCTGGTCGCAGAAGAAGCGCGCGAGGTCGGGAATGTCCTCCGGGCGCTCGGCGAGCGAAGGAACGCGCACCGGGATGACCTGGATGCGATACAGCAAGTCTTCTCGGAAGCGTCGATCGCGCACCGCTTCGGCCAGGTCGGCGTTGGTGGCGGCCACCACCCGAACGTTGGCCAGCACCGGCTGGTTCTGGCCCAGCGGATAGTACTGTCGCGACTGGAGGAACTGCAGGAGCTTGGCCTGCGCGGTGGCGGAGAGCTCGCCGATCTCGTCGAGGAAGAGCGTGCCGTGATCGGCGGCTTCGATCTTTCCCGGCACGCGTCGGGCGGCGGTGGAGTGGCTGCCGAGCGCCGCGCCGAACAGCTCGCTCTCGATGAGCGAGTCGGGCATGGCGGCGCAGTTGAGCTCCACGAAGGGCCCGCGAGCCCGCGGACTGTTGTCGTGGAGTAGCCGTGCGAGCTGCGTCTTGCCGGTCCCGGAGGGGCCGGTGATGAGCACCGTGACCTCGAGCGGGGCCACCAGCGCGATCTGCGTGAGGGCGTCGGCGATGGCTTTGCTGCGGCCCACGAAGCCTTCCGCGCGCAGCTGCTTGCGGACGTCGGTGGTGTAGTCGTGGACCAGCTCCGACCGCGAGCGCGCCATGAGCCGCTCGGCCAGTACCCCGATGTGCTGCGCGAAGAGCTCGATCTGCGCGATGTCGGCGTTCAGGAAGGGGCCGAGGTCGCCGCGGTCTTGCAAGTACACGACGCCGATGGCCGGCCCCTGCCCGATGGGGGCGCAGAGGACCGCTTCGATGTTGTGTCGACGCACGCTGCCGCGATCGCGAAAGCGCGGGTCGAGCAAGGCCGACGAGGTGACCACCGTCTTCCCGTCGGCCATGGTGGCGGCGACGATGCCGCGCGACACCGCCGAGGCAATGCTCTGGGCCTCGTCCGCGGAGCAACCCTCGGCGGCGGTCCACATGACCGGCCGAGACTCGCCCTCGCGTTCCTCGATGAGCTCGAGGTATCCCTTTCGGGCGCCGCAAGCTTGCATGAGCAGCTGGAGTGCCTCGCGGATGAAGGGCTCGATGGCCTGCTTGGCTCCCAGCTGCAAGAGGGCGAGATAGAGGTCCCGCTCCTGCCGCACCTTGTCGTCGACCGCATCGTTGGCCGTTGCGGGCTCCGCGCGCGTGGAGAATCGACCCGGCTCCGAGGAGGTATCCCTTCCCCGGTCCGCTCCCTCACCCCTGGTCGCCATGTCAGGGCTTGCAGAGTTTGCGACCCACTCGCGGTCTTGTGTCGGCCGATCCGTCACCCGGGAAACCCTACCATAGGCTCATGATTCCGCTCGCGTTGCTCTGGTGTCCGGAATTCCGGACACGACCGGGGGCGCGAATCCATGAAACCGGACACATCAAGCGAACTATGCGCTTTCGTTCTGGAAAATCGGGCCATGGCACGACTAGTGCAAGGAAATAGGGGGGGATCGAATGCGCTCCGCGCGAAAAATCGAGTCGTCGCCGACATCGACGTCCATGGATGCCGATCGGAGCCAACGGGTCGCGGAGGTAGTGCGGAAGCCTACGCCCAGTCTGCCGGCGTGGTGAAGAGCTGTGCGGCCGACCACGTCTCGCGGGCCGACGACATGACCTGGAACGGAGTCGGATCGGCGCGGAACGCGGGGACGCCGCGGAAGAACTCATGGTCCGCGAAGGTCGACGCGACGGCCGGGGATAGGTGGGCGTTGGCCGTGCCCCACCAGCGAAACAGCCTTCGCTGGAGCGGTCCATCCCGAGGCTGCGTCCACACCTCGGTGGTGAACGGGTAGAAGGGGAGGGGAATGCTGCCCCGCGGCTGGTGTCGCAGCGTCACGACCGGGTGGCCTCGTGCGTCGCGAAAGGCGAACTCTCTCCGGTCCTCGTCGGTCGTCGCCGAAAGGGGCGGCGCCAGCACCTCGAAGCCCTCGCGCGTGTTGAGGTCGAGAAACCCCTGCTGGTCGGCTCCGATGTTCATCTCGAAGAACGCCATGCCCCATCCCTTCTTGCGAGCAACGCGGATGGCCCACGAGATCTCGTGAAGCTCCGGTAGCCCGTGCGACGCGCGAAAGTGCACGTAGCCTACCTCGATCTCCGCTCGACCCTTTCTATCGGTGTAGAGTGCAAGTTTCTCCGGAATGTGCTCGACCACGTGCTCGGCCGCGATCTTGAAGAACGCCGTGCACGCATGGTGGCATGGCCAGCGGTCCCAACTGCTCCCACTTGACATGAAGCCTCCATCCTTCAATGTAAAGCTGGGCCCTCCCATGAGCCACGTCGTAGATTTCATTCGCCGCGTGATCGATAGCGCGGAGGACGAGTGCGAGGATCTGGTCGAGCATTTGACCGGCGTCGACTCGGCGCGCGATCGCGTGGCCTCCATGCAAGAGCTGGAGGACGCGTTCCCCGGTGCGGCCGACGTGTATCGAACGCTGCAACACATCGAGGCACCGGTGTCGTACCGCGATCCGAGCGGGGAAATCTCCGGCTGGCGCTACCGGAACATCGAGCTCGACTGGGAGCCCCGCGCGGTCTCGTGGGCGTGGCCTCCCCGCACCTTCGTGCCGTACGACGAGGTCCTGCGCGAGTCGTCGACTTCGGCAACCAACGGCGCGCGCGGCGTCCGCGTGCTCGGGTCGTGCTGGGGCATGTCTTCGCTCTCGCATCCCAGGCCCGGCGGCAACCTGCTCTTTCGCGGCGAAGATGCGTCGGTCGAGGCGCGCGCCGAGTGGACCGACGACGGCCACGTGCGGGCGCTCCTGGGCGCCACCTTCGAAGAAGTGCTCGACGTCCTGGGCGAGCGGGGGATGACCCTGCGCAATCAGCCGGGGTACGCGTCGCTCTCGGTGGCCGGATGCGTGGGGACGGGGGGCCACGGCTCGGGCGTTCGCGCGTCGGCACCGCTGGGAACGCTGGTCACTGCAGTGACCATCGCCAGCCCCGAGCCCAGCGTCCACGAGGTCACGCGGTTCGCGCTGGGTGACTCGGAGTTTCCCCGCGCCGTCACCCACCTCGGACGCTTGGGGCCGGTGGTCGCCATGGAGCTCGCGGCGGTGCCCGCCTTCCACATCGCCGAGCATCGGGAGATTCGTCGACTCGGTGCCGGGGTCGCGCACGCGGAGCAGCTCCTGGGCGACGTGCTCGGCGTACAGCTCGAGGCGTCGGTGCATTCTGCGGAGATATGGATCGCTCCCTACGCCGACCGGCACGGCGACACGGTCGCATCGGTGGGCATCCGCCGGACCACCGCCGAAGCACCGAGCGAAGGCGCCCGGCGCCCGGCGGTGCTCCGCTGCAAGCTGCTCCAGACGCTCTCGCAGATGGCCGCGGTGCTGGTGGACCGCGTGCATCCCCGCTGGATTCGCGCGGCCCTGCGCCAGGGGGTGCTGGCGACCGAGGCCAAGAAGCCGGTGGTGATGAGCTCCCGCGATGCGCTCGACTTCGGGGTGCTCAACCGCAGCCGCGTGGGGTCCATCGAGATGGCCCTCCCGATGGATCGCGCGCCCGCGGCACTGAGCGCGCTGCTCGCGGCGCTGGAGATCGCGGCGCAGCGAGGGCACTACGTCTACTCGCCCATCGGCGTTCGCTTCACCGGCGCCGGCCTCGGCGGAACGCTCTCGCCGCAGGCGGATCGCGACGTGACGGTCCACGTGGAGATTCCTACCTTCGCGGCGCCGGCGTTCTGCGCCGACCTGGTGTTGCCGCCGCTGCAAGCCCTCCTGGCCAGCTACGGGGGCCGGCCACACTGGGGACAGCGCGTGTATCTCTCACCGGGCGAGCTCCGTGGCCTCTGGCCGGCTTCGTCCATCGCGGCGACCGCCCGCCTGGTCCAGCGTCGCGACCCGGGCGGTCACTTCGCGAGCCCGCTCCTGGATGCGGTGCTCGGCATCTGATTCCTACCTGCAGGTGGAGACGGCTAGCTCGTGGGCGACGTGCTTCGAGTTGAAGCCGCCGGTGGCGGCGGTGGCGCCGAAGTAGACGGGGCCCGAGGGCATCGCGGCGGTCGCGCCGGCCGTCAGCACCATGGTCGCGTCGATGGTCACGCTGAATGCTGCGGGGCGCAGGCTGACCGCCAGCGTGTGCTGTTTCCCATCGATCAAGCCGGCGGGGAGCGGGGCCACCACGTTCGAGCCCGCCGCCGCCACCGTGCTGCAGTCGCTCACCCGGACCAGGCGCACGCCGCTTCCGGTGCGGTAGGTATCGACGAGCACGGCGTACCCTTCGAGCGACTTGTGATCGCCGTTGCAGATGCCCAGGTTGCCGCTGGTGTCGCCCACGCCCGGCACTGCGGAGCTCGCCACCCACGCGAGGGCGAGCCCGTCTGCGGCGATCCCGCTGTTGACGACGGAGAACGTCAGTTTGGCATCGAAGCCCTGAAGGCCAGCCGTCGCCGGTGCGTTCCACCAGACGGCGCCCTTCTGCGCGCCTCGGTCTTCGGTGAGCTGGACGACTTGCACCCCGCCGGCCGCGACCCCCAGAGCGTTGCCCCGCAGCTGCCAGTTTCCGGCGGTCTCGAAGTCCGGAGGGGAGACGAACGGAGCGCAGGCGATCGTCGGCGCGGCGTCACGCAACGGTTCGGGCGCATCCGCGTGCGCATCGGGACCGCTGTCGCCGCCCTCTGCGCCGCCCTCGGTCCGACCCGCATCGACGCCTCCTCCATCGCCTTCGGGCGTGGCGACCGTGATCGGCGGAATCGCATCGATGTCGACGCCACACGCGACACTTGCCAGCAGGAACAGGACGAGAACGTTGTTGTGACGCATTGTGTCACGTATTTTTGGCATGGCCGGCCGCCGGGCACCAGGTGCTCCAGCAGCGCGTCCGAAGATCGGCGCGCTGGGTCAGCGGTGGCGCGAACCGAACTGGCCAGGGGCCGCGAGATATGAATGTATTCTGCATGTGGATTGGGCCCGCATCGTTTCTCCGGACTTTCGCCGTCGATCTGCGGTAGGACCACGGCAGCCCCGACTCGATGCCGCCCCCTCCCGAACACCTGGCTCTGCTGGATAGCTCTACCGTTCGTGCACCGAAGCTAGGCGTCCGCCCCGGACGTCGGGTGGCCGAGCTCCTTCGCCGTGAGGTCGCGCTCGCCGACGAGGACTTCGACGCGCTCTATCCGGAGGCCGTGCGCGAGGTGTCGTCTCGCTACTGGACGCCGGTGGCGGTGGCGATGCGCGCGGCGCAGCTCCTGGTGACCGACCGCTCGACGCGGGTGCTCGACGTGGGGTCCGGCGCCGGGAAGTTCTGCCTGGTGGGTGCTCTCGCCACCGGCGCTTCGTTCACGGGCGTGGAGCACCGCGCCGGCCTCGTGGAGGTGGCGCAGGCCGCCGCGGCGAGCCTGGGGGCCCGGCGAGCGCGCTTCGTCCACGGGCGGTTCCACACCGTTCCGTGGGAGACCTTCGACGCCTTCTACTTCTTCAATCCCTTCGCCGAGAACGTGTTTCCCGCGTCGGAGCACCTCGACGCGTCGGTGGAGCTCTCCTCGGATCGGTGCCTCGCGGACCTCACTTTTGCGGAGGAGCTCCTGGCGCGCGCCAAGGATGGCGCCCGCATCGCGACCTACCACGGCTTCGGAGGCCAGATGCCCGGCAGCTACGAGCTCTTGCGCACGGAGCCGCTGGGCTCCGACTACCTCGAGCTTTGGGTCAAGCGCCCGCGCGCTTGACGTTCACGGTGCGGGGCGGGCAGCGGTCATCTCCACGATCGCGGCGTCGACCGGGTGCTTGGTGGGCACGCGCGCTTTGGTGGCGGCCACGCGGGCGGAGAGCGCCGGCGTCTCCGCGAGCAGGCGCTGCAGGGTGCCGGCCACGTAGGTCTCCAGGAGCTGGTAGCTGCGCGCCTGGCCTTCTTCGACCGCCAGCGACGCCACCGTGTCGTAGCTGGTCACCAGGCTCACGTCGTCCTCGCGGGGGATGGCGCCCGGGCCGAGCTCGAGGTCGATGTCGACCACCACCTCCTGGAGCACCGATCGTTCGGCCCGAGATGCGCCGATGCGCGCATCGAACCGGACTCCCTTCAGACGCAGCCAGTAGCTTCCCATGGGCCCTTCGTGTACGCCCACTTGCGCTCCGTGTCATGCGTTGATCGCGGCACGCCACCAACTCGCAGTCCCGTCATCCAAGGAGGACCATCATGAAGAAGAAGAAGATTGCACCGCTGAAGAAGGCCGATCTCCTGGCGCAGCGGTCCGCGCCCCTGGCCACACCCACCGACCTCGGGGAAAAGGCCACCAAGGACGTCGCGGCGGCCATGAACGGCGTCCTCGCGGACGTGTTCGCGCTCTACCTGAAGACCAAGAACTTCCACTGGCACGTGAGCGGTCCGCACTTCCGCGACTACCACATGCTGCTCGACGAACAGGCCACGCAGATCTTCGCCATGACCGACCCCATCGCCGAGCGGATTCGCAAGGTGGGCGGGCAGACCATCAAGTCGGTGGGGCACATCGCGCGCACCCAGCGCATCCTCGACAACGACGCCGACTACGTGGAGCCCTCGAGCATGCTGGCCGAGCTGCGCGACGACAACAAGGTGCTGGCCGCCGGGCTGCGCGAGGCCCACGAGGTGTGCGACGAGCACCGCGATATCGCGACCGCCAGCCTCATCGAGAACTGGATCGACGAGACCGAGCAGCGCACCTGGTTCCTGTTCGAGGCCGGTCGCCGGGCCGACTCGTCGGGTCACTGAGCCAGCGTTCCGCGGTGGGGCGCTGTGCGACAATTTGCCCCAACCGGGTGGCACTCTCAAGAAACGCCTGTCGCTGGCCGTACTCGGAGCTATGAGGGACCTGGTAGCAGCATGACTCCCGATCCCCGCCACCAAGGCACGAGACGGCCAGCGCGAGCGTCTTCCCCATGAACCACGGGATCGTCCGGGTGCTCATCGTGGATGCCGCTGCGAGCGTGCGGCAGACGCTCCGGGAGATCCTGGAGAGTGATCCGCGCATCGTGGTCCTCGGAACCGCGGCCGACGTGGGCGCGGCCGCGCGACTCCTAGAAGGTGAACGGCCGGACGTCATGATGCTCGACCTGGACCTCCCGGGCGGAGGAGGGTTGCCGCTGCTCGACCAGGTGCTTCGCGAACATCGCTTGCCGGTGGTGGTGTGCTCGCACTTCTCGGGCCCCGGTACCGAAGCGGCGGTGGCGGCCCTGGCGCGGGGAGCGGTGGAGGTCATCGGCAAGCCCCAGACCGGCGTGCGGCGCTTCATCCAGGATAGTCAGGACCACATTTGCGACGTGGTCTTCGCGGCGGCGCATGCCGACATGGGGCGCATCCACCGACGTCGCCTGCGGGCGTCGGCGGACGTGATCCTGCCGGCGCCCCAGGTGGGCAAGGCGTCGCTCCCGGCCACGCGGGCGATGGTTGCGATCGGCGCGTCTACCGGGGGCACCGAGGCTCTGGCGGAGATCCTCGCGGCGCTCCCGGAACGGTCGCCGGGAGTCGTGGTGGTGCAGCACATGCCTGCGAAGTTCACCGCGCAGTTCGCCAAGCGCCTGGACGCCATCTGCGCCATGGACGTTCACGAAGCGAAGGGTGGCGATCTGGTGCAGCCGGGGCGCGTCCTGGTGGCGCCCGGGGGCAAGCACCTGCTGCTCCAGCGGAGCGGATCGCGGTACTTCGTGGACGTGCGCGAAGGGCCCGAGGTGAACGGCCATCGGCCGTCCATCGACGTCTTGTTCCGGTCCGTGGCACGCTATGCGGGGCCCAACGCCATCGGCATCATCCTCACGGGAATGGGCGACGACGGCGCGCGGGGCCTGGGCGAGCTCAAGGAGGCCGGCGCCCACACCATCGCCCAGGACGAGGCCAGCTCCGTGGTGTTCGGTATGGCGCGCGAGGCGATACGCCGGGGTGCCGTGGATGCGGTCCTCGGTCTCCCCGAGATCGCCGCGGCGGTGCGGCGTCGTTACAACCTGCTGCCACGGCCGCCGGTGCGCACGCGCGCGCTCACCTCGATTCCTCCGCCGCGCGTTCCGCGGCGGAGAACCAACGCCCCCTGACCCCCCTGGTCCGGGCTATTCCGACAGCTCGATCTGGACCCGGCGATCGGTGGGCCAGTCGGCGGGCGACGGGCTCGCGTCGTCCTTGCCGAGCGAAGAGGTCTGCACCCGATCGGCCGCCACGCCGTTCTTCACCAGGTACTTCTTCACGGCTTCGGCGCGCTCGAGGCCGAGCTTCTCGTTGTACTCTTCGGTGCCGCGCGGGTCGGTCCGACCGATGAGGCGGATGGTGCGTCCCTTGAGCGGCCCGGTGCTCATGCAGCTCGCGAGCGTCTGCAGGGTCGGGTCGGCCTTGATGGTGTTGGCCGAGTCGAAGCGGAAGAACGGCGCGGGGCCGGAGCAGATGGAGCGCACGCCCTCGGTGAGATACATGCTGTAGAGCATCCCCGTCTCGTAGCGCGGCGGAGCGCGGCCGAGATCCGGCGGCTTCGGCGGGGCCACGGCCTTGGTGAGCCCCACGTCGGGACTGCGCGGCTCTTCGGAGTGGCAAGCGGCGCCGAACATCGCGAGGGTGATGGTGAGCAAGGGGGCTAAGAGACGCATGGGACCTCGGGGGTCGGAAAATGGAGGACGCGAGCTCGAAGCGAGCCCGAAGCGTCGAATGCATGCGGCGCGCCCGACCACCGTCGCGTGATCCACGGGAAAATGCCGGAGGTCCTGCGTGCGGCTCGGGACAAAGTGTCTCGCGCGGGCGATTTCGCCACGCGCACTCGGGCCTTCAGGTGGCTTCCGCCCGTGCCGCCGTGAGGTGCATGCCCGCCCAGCGCCCCGGCTGGTCCACGCCTTCGGCGGCGAGCTCTGCGGTTGCAACCGCGAGGCGCTCTGCATCTCCCGCGAGCATTGCCTCGTGCCAAGCTGCGGCCGCCGAATGCACGCGCATCTCGGCTACCTGGTAGGTCTCTCGCGCGCGCCCGAACGCCGCGATGGCGCCCGCTTCGTCGCCGTCGAGCCGGGCGAGGCCGGCGCGCAGCATGGTGGCCGGCGCGATGGCGTAGCCCGGGCCCTCTTTCTCGAGATCGCGAATGCACCGCTTCAATGTCGCGCGCAGCGCCTTTGCACGCGCGACGTCCACGCCCCCCTTCGCGAGGGCTCCGAAGGCGGCGCGCCCGGTCAGATCGGCGGCCTCGACCCGGACCAGCTGCATCGCCGTCAAGCGCGCGGCCTGGGCCTTCGGGACCTCGTCCGAGAGGCGCTCCAGGGCGCGCTCGAAGTCGCCCGCGTAGAGGTCGGCCATGCTGCGCATACGGAGACCGATCCAGTGCTGGAAGTGGTACCCCTCGTTGGTCCAGCGGACCAGAGCCTCGTCGGCGTAGGCATGGGCGCGCGTCACGTCGTCGGCCATGAGTGCGGTCACGGCGCGGTACAGCGACGACTCGACGCCCAGCGCGAGATCACCGCGATCCTCCGCCTCGCCGGTGAAGATCTTGGCGCGTCGCGACAGCTCGCGGAGGCCACCCAGGTGAAGGAGCACCACCAGCGAGGTGGTCTTCGCGGTGTCGACTTCCCAGGCGCTGCCCGCGTGCTTCTCGGTCAAGGTCGCCACCGAGGCGTCGAAGGTCGCGAGCGCCGTCTCCCACTGCCCCGCGCAGCAGGCCACCATTCCGCGCGCCAGCTCGCAGAAGGCCATCGCATGGCCATCGTCCCGCTCGCCGGCGATGTGCTCGCCGGCGGCGATCCACTTGTGCGCGCGCGTGGGCGAACCGCCGAACCCCAGCAGGGTCGCCACGTACGCGATGCCGCGCACGGCGCGCGGCGCGTCGCCGATGGCCAGCGCCCGGCGTGCGGCGCGCAGGAAGAAGAGCGTGCCCAGCGTGCCGTCGTACGACGCGTATCCCTTGCCGATGGAGAGGAACGTCTCGAAGACCAGTTGCTCCCGTGCGCCCTGCGCGCGGGGCTTGCCCAGCACGGGTCCGCGGAGCAGCAGCGGGACGACCTCGGCGACCAGTGCGATCTGCACGCGCCACGACGCGGTCGGTGCGGAGACCCCCAGGGCATCCAGCAGCCGCTTCATCACCGCTCGGCCGTCGTCTACACGACCTGCCACCAGGAAGTGCTCCATGGCTTCGCGGCGGAGGTTCTCGGCCTCCAGCCCCTCGGTGCGGTCGGCGCACGCGAGGAGAATCGGTGCGGCCTCGGCGCAGCGGCCGGCGCTCGCGAGAATGCGACCGCGCTGGAGCTGCAGGGCGTGCCGTTCGGTCGCCTCCTCGGCGTCGGTGCAGCGCGACGCGAAGTCGTTGCAGCGAAGCGCGTGGTCGAAGGCAAGCGCAGCGAGGGCCTGCTCGGCAGCGCGCGTGGCGAGGGCGCGTGCGCGATGGTTCTCGCCGACCTCTGCCAGGTGCTGCGCGGCGGCGTAGGCCTCACCCTCTCGCGCGGCGAAGAAGGCGCCCAGGGCACGATGCACTTCGTGCTTCCTCGAGGGCTCCATGGCCTGCACCACCAGCTCGCGAATGCGATCGTGGTAGGGCTCGATGAGCCGTGCGGACGGGAGCGACGACGGCCTCACGAGGCGCGAGCGCGCGAGCGCGTCGACCAAGGGCCATACGCGCCCGCTGACCTCGGTGCCCGCGGACAAGGCAGCCGCGTCGAGTGGCTGGCGGGCGAGGCACACCGTCTCCAGGATGCGCAGGCCCTCCGGAGGCACCGCGCTCACGAGGGTGCGGAGAGCGGTCTCCACCGTGAGGTCGAGGGGCGATGCGGGGGCGCTCGCGCTGGCCGAGGAGAGGAGCAGCTGGAGGAGGAACGGGGAGCCCTGGGCCTGCGGCGCTACCGCCTGGACGCGTGCATCGCCGGGCGCGAGCCCCTGGGCCATGGCCCGTACCGCGCCGTCGTCGAGCGGCGCGAGGGTCATGCGTTGCGCCCCCTCTTCCGGTGCGTACGCCGCCGAGAGCAGCACCGCTTCGCGAACGAACGCCGCCTCGGCACGGTCGGTGCGGTACGTGAGCACCACCAGCGCGCTGCCTTCGATCTCGCGCAGGAGATCCCGCAGCAGGCGCGCAGAGTCCGGGTCGCCGCAGTGAACGTCGTCGAGCAGCAGGATCAGCCCGTGGCGCTCCGCGATCTTCGAGAGCAGCCGCTGCAGAGCAGCAATGGCGCGTCGCCGCACGGCCATTCCCTCCGGCATGACCGCGCCCGACTCCACGGACGCCACGACGGCCTCCGCGGGCGTCGTCGCGTCGCCGGCTCGCTGCAGCCCCAGCGCCGCGCCCAGCACCGGGAAGAGCTCGGTGAGTAGCCCCGGTTCGGAGGGAAGCAGCGCCGCCTGTTCTTCGGCGCTCAGCAACATCAGGCGCTGGGCCAGGTGATCGAACGCCCCGTCGAGCCCGCGATACGGCAGCGCGTCACCCTCGTATGCGCGGCCCTGCAGGACCCACGCTTCGCCCGACCCGCGACGTGCGAAGGCAGCGAGCAGCGTGGACTTTCCGATGCCCGAGGGACCCTCGAGGAGGACGACCTCGGTGCGCCCGTGCGAACGCGCGCGGCGCCAGCTGCGGTGCAGGGCCTCGACCTGCGCGTCACGCCCCCACACCTCGCTCTCCATCCCGGTCGCACCGGTGGCGAGCGAAGGGGAGCGAGGCACCCCGACGGCAACCAGCGCTTCCCGCGCCTGCGCCAGGGTCCAGCGCGCCTTCGGATCGCGCACCAGGAGCCCGCGGCAGATCTCGACGAGCGACGTATTGCCAGGGGGAAATGAATCGCGCTCGGGCCCCTCCGGCTGCAGGACCCGCTGCCACACGCTCTCTTCTTCGGCTTCGTCGAAGGGGAGTCGCCCGGTGATCACCTGATGGAGGAGCACGCCTACCGCGTACGCGTCGGCGGCCGCGGTGGCCTCGTGGTTGGCGAGCACCTCGGGTGCGAGGTACGCGAAGGTACCGGCGATGGAGCCCGCGCGCTCGTGCTCGGACACGGAACGCGCGAGCCCGAGATCCAGGATGGCGACGCGTCCGGAGGCTTCCACCAGCACGTTGGACGACTTCACGTCCCGGTGCACGAGGCCCTGGGCGTGGATGGCGGCGAGCCCGTCGCATAGCTGGCGGAATACCTCGCGGGCACGATCGAAGGTCACGTCCTTCGGTTGCCGCGACAGCCACTCGAGGAGCGACTCCCCTTCCACCAGCTCCATGGTGAGAAACGCACCCTCCCCATCGCGCTCGAGGGTGTAGGGCAAGACCACGTTCGGGTGGCGCAGGTCGGCGGCGCGGCGAAACTCGCGCTTGATCTCCGAGGTGACGACCTCCTGGGGATGCAAGCGCTTCAGCGCGAGGCGGTGGCCGCCGCGCGCATGCTCCACGCAGAACACGGCCCCGCTCGAGCCCTCGCCGAGGAGGGCCAACACGCGGTAGTTTCCGATGTTATCCGGGAGCGACGCGACCATGCGAGGGGGCGCACACGCTACCCATTGCCGTGCTTTCTTGCGAGCACGTTACGGGTTCGTCGGGATGGTGGCCCCGGACGGGTCAGGGCTTCGATTCGTCGGGTGGTACCGAGGGGACCGGCGGCGGCATACCTGGCGGCAGGCCGATCTCGTCGCCATCCACGCCGATCTCCTTGTCGAGGTCGTGATCGTGCGCCGCTTCGATGTCGTGCTCGCGGTCGGCCATGGTACCGGCCACGAAGCCAGCCACCGCACCCAGCGCGCCACCGGCGATGGCGCCGATGGGACCGGCGATGGCGCCCGCGGCTGCACCCGCGAGGGCTCCAGCTCCGGCGCCCACCCCGCGAATTGCGTGCGAGTGCGGCATGCCCTCGATGGGCTCGTCCTGCTCCGGCTTCTTCTTTTGCGTCGTCATGACCGATGAGTACGCAAGACGCGGACCAACGCCCAAGCGCCCGATTGCGCTCGCCACTGCCACGTGCGAAGTGCGCAAAGGCTGCGTAGCGTGGCTTTTTTGCGCGCCCGCGGGGCTACTGAAAGGCTGCCCAGAGCTGCTCGGTGAGCCGCTGCCAGTGTCGTTCGGCGGCCGCTTCGTCGTACGCCGGAACGTCGGCCACCGCGAAGCCGTGCTTGGTGCCGGGATAGAGCTCGATGGCGTGGGGAACCCGCGCCTCGGTGAGCGCGGCTTCCAGGCCCTCGGTGACCGCCGGGGTGTGACGCCGATCGATCTCCGCCACACCCAGGTACACCCGGCTCTGGATGCGATCGGCGATGATCGCGGGGCTCGACGCATCGGCGACGAAGCCGCCCCCGTGGAACGACGCGGCGAGGGCCACGCGCTTCGGGTATGCGCAGGCCGCCCGTAGCGCGAAGCCGCCGCCCAGGCAGTAACCGAGGCACGCGACCTTGCCGCGGATCACGTCGGGCTGACCGTCGAACCAGTCGAGGAAGCAGCCGACGTCGCGCATCGCGGATTCGTCCCCGCCAATGGCATCCATGAGTGATTTTGCGCGATCGAGCTCGGGCCCGCCGGCGAACACGGTCGCCGGGTCGAACGGCGCAAAGGCGCCGGACCGATAGTAGAGGTTCGGCAGAAGGACCACGTAGCCCTTGTCGGCCACCCGGTCGGCCATGCGTTCGAGCGTCTCCCGAAGGCCGATGCCATCCATGAGAAACAGCACGGCGGGGAACGGGCCGGGGCCGGCGGGCCGCGCGACGTAGGCGTTGCACGTGCCGTCGGCCGCCTGCAGCTCGATATGGGTGCCGCTCATCTGCGGTGCAGCATAGAGCACTTGCGCGAACGTTGCGACTCAGCCTGCGAGCTCGAAGCCGCTCTCCGGCCCTTCGCCGTCGGCTGCTTCCACAGCGACCAAGTGGCTCACCACCCGCTCGCTGGGGCGCTCGCGACCCTTCTCGTACTCCCGGATCATGCGCTGGGCGGCGCGGTCCACCGCGTGGTCCACCGCTTCGAAGGCGTCGTCGCTTTCGGCCTCGACCACCAACATGCGGTGGCTCTGGGGCGCCTTCGGCACGGTGGGCGCCGCCGTCGGGAGCGCCGTCCGGGGCCCGACGTTGCGGAGCTCCATGAGCACCCGGCAGCGCTTGCGAACGCCCTCGCGGTCGATGCGCACGGAGACGTTTCCGATGCGGTCTTCCATGCGCCCCACCGCGAAAGAAAGGCGGCGCTCCACGTATTCCACCAGGGCTTCGCTCTTGGCTCGAGTCTGGATTCTCATCGACTTCGCTCCTTCGTTTTCGCAACACCTTTGCCGCGGAGCCTGTTCCCGGGTCCCCGGTCGATCGCCAGAACTGACCGGCATCACGAAGGAATTTCGCGCCGAAAAGGCAACGTTTCGTTGACTTCCGGGGAAGCCCCGCCCGCGTCTCACGGTTTCGTAAGCGGGCCTTGTGGTCGCCCGCAAGATGGGGGAACGTGGGGGGGCCATGACCGATTCGCTTCGCTCCATTCCCCTTGCGCCTCTCGTCGGTACGACCCTCCGCGAGCACGTCCTCGCCGGCATGCAGGCGGCGCCCGGCGCCACCGGCGAGTTCACGTCGCTGCTCAACCACATCTCGCTCGCGGTGCGCATCATCAACGCGCGCGTGCGGCAGGCCGGGCTGGCGGGCATGCTCGGGTACACCGGCGAGACCAACGTGCAGGGCGAAGAGGTGCAGAAGCTCGACGAGTTCGCCAACGACGTGCTGCTCAACGTGCTCCAGCGCAGCGGTCACTGCGGCGTCATCGCCAGCGAAGAGATGGCCACCGCGGTGCTCTCGGCCCACGGCGCCAAGTACGTCACGCTCTTCGACCCGCTCGACGGTTCGAGCAACATCGACACCAACGTCACCATCGGCACCATCTTCGCCATCCTGCGGCGCTCCGACCCCAACGCGCCGCCCTCGGTGGAAGACGCGCTGCGGCCGGGCCACGAGATCGCCGGCGCCGGCTACGTGGTGTTCGGCCCCTCGACCATGTTCATCCTCACCACCGGCCAGGGCGTGCACGCGTTCACGCTCGACCCGACGGTGGGCGAGTTCTTCCTCTCGATGGCCAACATCCGCTGCCCGTCGCGCGGCAAGATCTTCTCGGTCAACGAGGGGAACTACGGCAGCTGGTCGCCGGAGGTGCGCAAGTGGAACGACTGGATCAAGTCGGAGCAGCACCCGGGCGGCCCCTATAGCCATCGCTACGTCGGCTCGCTGGTGGCCGACGCGCACCGCACCCTCATGAAGGGCGGCATCTTCGCGTATCCGGCCGACGCGCGTTCGCCCAAGGGCAAGCTGCGGCTCCTGTAC
>JABFRG010000860.1 GCA_013141295.1 Polyangiaceae bacterium | reverse complement strand
CACCACCAGCGCCGCCGGGCCCGAAAGGAGCGCGAGGCACGGCTCCACCTCTTCGTCCCGGAGGAGGCTCGGGTAGTCGAGGAGCGCCCCCACGATGGCCGTTCGCTCGGCAGAACCCGGCGCCCGCGCGCGAACCCGCGCACGTTCCGGCGTCGCCAAGGGTCCGGTGCTCCGCTCGCGCGCCACCGCCAGTGCCTGCTTCACCCGCTGCTCGAGGCTGCGAAAGGCCTCCGGCGCGCGCAGCATGTCGAGGCGTCCGGCGATGCGGTCGGCGTAGCTCTTCGCCATGCTTCGCACCAGCGGATCGTCCTCGTCGGCGATGAGCTTCGCGATGCGCTCGACCCGGCTGGCGCGCTCGAAGGCGTCGGCCTGGTTGAAGGTCTCGTCGAGCGCATCTTCGATGAGGAACTCGAGGAGGCCGCGGGCCCGCTGGGCCACGTCGCGCACCGCCTCGATGCCGCGCTCACGGGCGAGATCGTCGGGGTCCTTCCCCTCCGGGAGCGTGGCCACGCGCGCCGAGATGCCGGCCCGCCGCAGAGGATCGCGCGATGCGAGCACCGCCTTCTTGCCGGCAGCGTCACCGTCGAAGAGGAGCGTGACGGAGCTCGCGAAGCGCCGGAGCACGTTCGCCTGGTCTTCGGTGAAGGCGGTGCCGAGCGGCGCCACCACGTTGTCGACGCCCCGGGCGTGCAGCGACACCACGTCGAAGTTCCCTTCGACCACGATGGCTTGCTCGGCCTTGCGTACCGCGTGCCGCGCCTGGAAGAGGCCGAACAGGTGCTGGCCCTTCACGTACACCGGGCTCTCCGGTGAATTGATGTACTTTGCAGTTTCCTTCTTCTCGGCGCCCGGCAGGTCCTTGAGCATGCGGCCGCTGAAGGCGACCACCCGCCCCTGCACGTCCATCACCGCGAACATGAGCCGGTGGCGGAAGCGATCGAAGTGCCCGCTCCCGCTGGAGCGGGGCACGAGGAGACCCGCGGACTCGCCGACGATGGGCGACATGCCCTGGGCGCGAAAGTAGTTGGCCAGGGCATCCCAGCCGTGGGGCGCGTAGCCGATGCGGAACGCCTGGAGGGTATCGTCGACCTCGGGGCTGGTGCCCGGGCGAAGGCCGCGGCGCTCCAGCTCCTCGGCGGCGTACTCGCGCTCCGGGTGCACCCGGAGCTGCTCCTCGTAGAACTGCGCGGCCAGGGCGTTGGCGGCGAAGAGGTCTTCCCGCTGCTTCTTCTTGGCGTCGTCCTCGGTGCGCGGGCCTCCGCGATCTTCCTCGACCGGGATGCCGAAGCGCTCGGCCAGGCTGCGGATGGCCTCGGGGAACGTCGCCCCCTCGATGCGCATGACGAAGTCGATGGCGGTGCCCGACTCCTTGCACCCGAAGCAATGGAAAAATCCCCGGTCACGGTTCACGTGAAAGCTCGGGGATTTCTCCTTGTGGAACGGGCACAGGCCCACGTACGAGCGGCCCCGCAGCTTGAGAGAGGGTACGACCTCGCCCACCACGACGACGATGTCCGCGCGTTCGCGGACGCGGGCGATGGTTTCGCTCGAGATCACGACCTTCAGCGACTACGGGACGACGGCCGGTCCGTCAAGCCCGCGGTCACTTCTTGAATACGACCACCTTGGCGTCCTTGAAAGTGCCCGCGGCCCAGAACTTTCGCTTCTCGCCGAAGGTCTCTTCCCAGGTGGTCACGAACGTGCCGTCGGCGGTCTTGCCGTCGTACTTGGTGATCTTCACGATGCGGGCGTTCTTGCCGTTGTAGCTCGTGGACTCGCCGTGGCAGCGGACGGTGTCGCCCTTCTGGGGCACCTGGAAGTAGCCGCTGTTGGAGCCGAACTTGTCGTTGATGGTCTCGCCCGCCTTGGGCACGCCCTTGAACGAGAGGCTCGGTCCCATGATCACGCCGTCGTTGGTGCGGAGGCTCCAGTCGCCGTTGCGCTCCGAGACCCACAGCTCGATCTTGGGGAGCTCGAAGGGCTTGCCGCCGCCGACGAAGGCATAGGCCTTGTCCTTGGGTGCGCTGGTGAGCGCCGGCGTCTCGGTCCACTCGAACTTCACGTCGGCGTACTTGAACTCCGGCGGCTTGCTGTTGGCGCAGGGGTCGGGCTTGCCGGTGGAAGCGGCCGCCGCTGCGGTGGTCGCGGTGGTAGCGGACGCCGAGGCCGAAGCCGAAGCCGCACCCGCGCCGCCGTCGGCCGCTCCGTCACCCTTCTTGCAGCCCATCCCCGTTGCCAGGAGCATCATCGAACCAGCGACCATCCACGTCTTTTGCATGCAAGTTCCTTCTTGGTGAGTACGAGGCTGTGTACGCGACGTCGCGCTCCAGCCTTCCACGACTTTCGCAAAGGTGGCTGCGAATTTCAACGTTCGCTTTGGCGCCGATTGAGGTGCACGTGCGCGCCAGTGTTGCGCGCTGGGTCAGCTCAGAGCTGGGCGGTGTCGGTCTCGAGGCCGAGCGCCAGGCGCCCCACCAGCGCGTAGGTGGGCTCGGCCACCATGGCGTGGGCGGAAGCCACGTGGACGTCGCGTAGGTGCTTCTGCAGTTTGCATGTATTGTACACTGCAGTGCCGCCGGCGGCCCGGTACACCAGGTCGACCGCCGTCTGCGCGCTCTCGGTGGCGAAGGTCGCGGCGAGCCGCAGGGAGGCCCGGTGACGCGGCTCCAGGGCGCGCTCCCCCTCGGCCACCCGGTACGCTTCGTCGACGGTGGCGTGGAGGTATGCGCGGCCGGCATCGACCAGGGCGGTGGCCCGGGCCACGTGCATCTGGATGGTCTCGCGCTCCGCCAGCGTACGCTTGCCACCCTGCGTGCGCTTGCCGCGGGCCAGCTCGACGAAGGTGTCGACCGCGTCGCGCGCGATGCCCAGCGCCACCGCGGCGACGCCGGTCGCCAGGAGCCCGAACGCCGGGAAGCGATAGAGCGGGCCGGTCTCCCGGGGGCTGCCGCCGAGGAAGGTCACGACTCGATGCGCAGGGACCAAGGCGCCCTCCACTTCCATGTCGTGGCTGCCGGTGCCGCCGAGGCCCGCGGTGTGCCAGGTGTCGAGCATGCGCGTCTCGCCCGCCTCGAAGAACGCGTGCAGGACGTCCACGCCGCCGCCCTCTCGGGGCACCACGAAGCCGCCCAGGCGGTATGCAGAATGCATCGATCCGCTGAGCCACGGCCAGCGCCCGCTGATGCGATACCCGTCGCCCTCGCGCACGCCCTTCCCGAGCGGCGCGAAGACGCCGCAGGTGGCGACCTTGGGGCTGCGCCCGTAGATCTCCCGAGCTCCCGCTTCGCCCAGGTAGGCGCCGAGAAAGCTGGCGGTGCCGCCCACCATGACGCACCAGCCGGTGGCGGAGTCGCCGCGCCCGAGGGTCTCGAGGATCTCCAGGAG
>JABFRG010000683.1 GCA_013141295.1 Polyangiaceae bacterium | reverse complement strand
GCCTTCCTTCGCTGCGTCGAGACCCACGAGATCTGCCGCGCGCGCTGCGAGCAAGTGTTCCCGTTCTTCTCGCACTGAAGCCCGGGCTTCCCTATCCGTTTGTCTAGTGGCCCGCGCGATTCGTGCGCCACGGCCGTAGCGCCCGGGCCCCCGGCCTTGGTACGTTCCGCACCCAGGAGCAAACGGCATTCATGGCAAGCATCTTCCGGCCCGGCCTGTTCGAAGGGCACGTCGCCATCATCACCGGCGGCGGCAGCGGCATCGGCCTGGCCACCGCGCACAGCATGGGTGAGCTCGGCGCAAAGATCGCCATCTGCGGGCGCAACCCCGAGAAGCTCGAGCTGGGTCGGGCCGAGCTCGCGGCGCGCGGTATCGAGACCTTCGCGCGAACGTGCGACATCCGCGACGTGGAGCAGGTGGACGCGTTCGTCTCCGCTGCCACCGAAGCGCTGGGACCCGCGTCGATCCTGGTGAACAACGCCGGCGGTCAGTTTCCTACGTCGGCCGAGGATCTCTCGGCCAAGGGCTGGGAAGCGGTCATTCGCAACAACCTCAACGGCACCTTCTTCATGACCCAGAGCGTGGCCAAAAAGGCGATGATCCCGAAGCGGCGTGGGCGCATCGTGAACGTCATCGCCAACGTGGTGCGGGGCTTTCCCGGCATGGTTCACACCGGCGCGGCGCGAGCCGGCGTCGAGAACATGACCAAGACGCTGGCGGTCGAGTGGGCGCAGCACAACATCCAGGTGAACGCCATCGCCCCCGGCATCATCCGCACCAGCGGCACCGCGCAGTACCCGCCGGAGCTCATCGAGATGAGCCGCCAGCACACGCCGGCGAAGCGGGTGGGCACCACCGAAGAAGTGGCCGAGCTCATCGCCTACCTCGGCTGCGAGGCCGCGTGGTTCGTCACCGGCGAGACCTGGTACATCGATGGCGGCGCGCACCTTTGGGGGGAGAACTGGCCGATTCCCGACGGGCCCCCGGCCCCCGTCCCCCCGATCGTAGAATCTCTCGGCAAACGCTGAGCATTTGGTAAGAGGTCGCGCGTGGACAAGCCGGAAGAACCCTCCGCCGAAGGCGGCGCCCCCGAAGCGCCCGAGCCGGCGTCGTCTGCCGCGGCGCCCGACGAAGCGCCCGCGATAGCTTCCGAGGCCGCGCAAGAAGAGCCCAGCGTGGATCTCGGCCCTCCGGCCGGCGGTCTCGGCGGCAATCCCAGCGCCGAAGGCGCTAGGGCGGTCCCCACCCCCGCCGCAGCGCGCCCCCGTACCTCGCCGTGGGCCTTCATCAAGAGCCAGTTCGAGCGCCTCTCCCGGGGCATTCGTGAGTACTTCGTGGTCGACGAGCCGTCGGTGAGCGCGTCGATCTTGCCCCTCTGCGTGCTCTCGGTGGTGCTCTACACGCGCCATCCGACGGAGACGAACTTCATCTTCGACGAGCAAGAAGCCCTGCTCGCCAACCCCTACGTGCGCTCGGTCATGGACGCGCACCCCAAGCTCCACTGGCGCGACGCTTTCACCACCGACTTCTGGGGCCGCGCGCCGGAGGTGACCATCGGCTCCTACCGGCCGCTGCCCAACCTCATCTGGCGCGCGGTGTGGTGGGTCACCTGCTCGCTGCGCAAGCTGGCGGGCGGCCGCGGCACCGACTCGCCGTTCCTGTGTCACTGGGTCAACGTGCTCTTGCACGGGGTCAACGGCGCGCTCATCACCGCCATCGCGTATCGCCTCACCAAGCGCCGCGACGTCGCCTGGCTCAGCGGCGCGGTGTTCGTGGCCAGCGCGATTCTCACCGAGGCGGTGAGCGGCGTGGTGGGCCTCTCCGACGTGCTCGGCGGCATGGGCGCGCTCCTGGCATTGCTGGCGCTCACGCTCCCCGCGCATCTCATGCCCCTGGGCGTGTTCCTCGGCTGCATCTTCGGCCTCTTCTCCAAGGAGAGCGCCCTCTGCTGCGTGCCGCTGGTGCCCCTGGCGGCGCTCATGACCGCGCAGATCACCCACCCGGTGAAGCCGCGTCGCTGGCTCCGCGCGGTGCTCTCGTTCGTGGCGGCCTTCGCGGCGTTCGTCATCTACGTGCAGATTCGCAAGAAGCTGTTCCACACCAGCACCCCCGCGGAGTTCTTGCCGGAGAACGTGGCCGACAAGGGCCGCGGCGCCCGCTTCTTCGCCGCAGTTCTCCGCTGGTACGCGCAGCCCGGCCTCCCCCGGGACGCCCTCAACAATCCGCTGGTGGAGGCCGACACCGCGCATCGCATCGCCGGTGCGCTCCGCGTGTACGCGCGCGGCCTCGGCCAGGTGCTGGTGCCGCGATCCCTCTCCGGCGACTACTCGTCACCCCAGGAGCCGGCGCCGAAGAACCTGTTCTTCCCGGAGAGCATCATCGGCGGCATCGCCATGCTCGGCCCCATCCTCGCGTTCCCGGTGGCGGGCATCGCGGCCTATCGCCGCTGGAAGACCACGAGCCTGGCGAAGGCCATCAGCGCGCCCGATCTCCGGCCGGTCCTGGCGGTGCTCGGCGTATGGGTGGTGATCTCGTACTTCCCGGTCTCGAACATTCCCATCCTGCTGCCCACGGTGCGTGCGGAGCGCTTCTGGTACTTTCCGGTGCTCGCCACCAGCATCCTCGTGGCCATCGCCATCGTGAAGGGCATGGACTGGGCGGCCAAGGACGGCACGCGCTTCACCGCCGCGGCCATGGTCGCCGTGTGGTGCTTCATGGGCTTCCAGTGCTACGCGGCGCGCCGGCACGCCAACGACTACCGCGACGATCTCACGTTCTGGGAGTCGACGCGTCGGGCGGTGCCCAACAGCTCCAAGGCCCACCTCAACTACTCGGTCATGCTGGGCGCGCGTGGTCGCATGGAGGAGCGCCTCGCCGCCAACCGCCGGGCCCTCGAGCTCGAGCCCACCTGGGCCATGGCCAACATCTACCTCGGCGACACTCTGTGTAGAATGCACCGAGCCAAAGAGGCCATTCCCCACTACGAGCACGGCTTCGACCTCGGCCCCAACGACGTCAGCCTCATCGCCCTCGCGCTGCAGTGCCTCTGGGACGAAAAAGAGCTGGCCCAGACCGGCGAGCTCATCGACGACCTCGACACCCGCGCCACCGAGCACCCCGGCTCCTGGTACGAATACCTCGTCCGCGACATCAAAGAGAACGGCGAGAAGAACAACGGCGTCGACCCCAAACAACGGCCCCGCGGCTACAACGAGGGGCCAAAAGACTGAGGCTTGTCCCAGCGACGCGCCGCGTCGGTCGGAACCGAGTAGGCACCCCCGGTTTCCCGGGGGCGCCTCTCACAGAACCGGACAAGTGCTGTTCACATCCGGCTCTTCGGGGCGCTGGGTTTTGACCCCCGGCGCCGGCCGGTTTACGACCTCG
>JABFRG010000951.1 GCA_013141295.1 Polyangiaceae bacterium | reverse complement strand
ATCCAGCGCCTCCTCGTCGTCGTCCACCAGCGCCACCGAGACGACGCCCTCTTCACCGGCGGCCTCGAGCGCACGCAACAGGCCCCAGGTGGACGCGCCCAGGCCCGCGCCGTGATCGAGGACGCGAAGCGGCCTGCCTTCGGGGATCCGCAGCAACCCCGCGGCCGAGAGCTCGCGCACCGCCATGGTGGTCTTGGGAATGTCGCGCGGCAGCCAGAAGAGCAGGCGCGCGGCGCCGTGGTCCTTGGCGCGGCCGGTGCCCACGGTGTTGTACGCCTCCGAGAGCGCGTGGACGCGGGCGCCCAGGCGTGCGGCGTCGTGGGGGTAGCGCCGTTCCTCGGCGATGTGGAGAAGTACGTCCTCGAATGCTGCCATCGGCGCTACCATGGCAGATGTGCCGCAGGTCGTCATCGGCTGCGTGATCCGTGTGCCCGGTCCAGGAGATCCGCACTTCGTCCTGGTGAAGCGACGGAACCCGCCGCTGGCCGGTGAATGGAGCATTCCCGGCGGCCACCTGGAGCCCGGCGAGTCGCTCGCAGAAGCCGCCGTGCGCGAGGCCGCGGAAGAGACCGGCCTCACGGTGGAGGTGCGCCTGGAGCTCGAGGTGGTGCGGCTCGGCGACTACGAGATCCACGAGCTCCTGTGCATGCCGATCGGCGACGCTGCGGCAGCGGTTTCGCCGAAGGCGGCCAGCGATGCGCTGGCGGTGTGCGTTGCCACGGTGGAAGAGGCGGCGCGGCTGGGCGTGCGTCCGGAGGCGCTGGGCGTTCTTTCCCGGGCTGCCGGGCGCGCTTTGCCTTGACGCTTCGGGCGCGGCCCACGAGGATGCGCGCCATGCGTCTGGTCTTCCGGGCCCTGCCCTTCTGCTTTCTGCCTCTCCTTCTGGGCTGTCCCAGCGTTCCGCCGCCGGCCTCGCAAGTCCCCACCGGGCAAGCGGCCATCGACCGCATCCGCGAGACGCAGGCGTGCGGCAAGGGCCTCCAGGGCGTGGCCAAGATCGACCACTTCGGCAAGGCCGGGCGCTTCCGCGGCAAGCTCCTGTTCTTCGCGGCGGCCCCGGCGAGCTTGGAAATGGAGGCGCAGAGCCCCTTCGGCATCAACCTGGCCACGCTCACCAGCAACGGCCAGCGCTTCGCGTTCCTCGACCTGCGCGAGAAGGCATTCCTGGTGGGTCCCGCGGCGCCTTGCAACATCGCGCGCCTCACCTCGGTGCCGATCCCGGGTCATGCCATGGTCGACCTCTTGCGGGGCCTGCCGCCGATCCTGAAGCACGACGCGAGCACCATCGAGTGGGACGGCCACGGCTACTACCTGGTGCGCGTCCCCAGCAGCCGCGGCGCCGTGGAAGAGCTGCATCTGGCGCCGCACCCGGCCGACATGGGCAAGCCCTGGAAGGAGCAACGCCTGCGCCTCCTCGACGTGCGCGTGATGCAGTCGGAGGTCGAGCTCTACCACGCCGAGCTCGACGGCCACACCGCCGGCAAGATGGCGAGCGCGCGGCCCACCGATCCCGAGACCGGCGAGCCGGGCCTGGGCGTGAGCGGACCGGACTGCCACGCCGATGTGCCGCGGTCGATTCACCTCCAGGTGCCGTCGAGCGACGCAGACGTGATCTTCACCTACGACGAGGCGGAGTGGAACCCGCCGCTGCCGCCCGGGGTATTCGATCAGCAGCGGCCTGCGGGGATGCAGGAGCTGTTCGTGGATTGCCCGGCCGACGGCGCGAAGCCCGCGCAGTAGGCTCGAAAAAGCTCAGCCGCCGAGACGTTCGACGATCTCGGCGGTGATGGCCTTGGCCTTGTCGACCTCGTCGGCGAGCACCGAGACGGCCCCCACGACCGGGTGACCGCCGCCGCCGTATTGTTCGCAGATCTCGGCGATGTTGTGGGTGCGCGGGATGTTGCACCAGGGGTTGTAGCCGACGGAGATCTTACACTTGGTCTTGGAGCGTGTAAGATACACAGAATAGACGCTCTGGGGATACAGCGCGTAGGTGACGAACTTGCCGGCCACGTCGATGATCTGGTCGGAGAGGTCGACCACCACCACCGGACCGCGCGCAACCGCGGCCTTTTGCACCATCTCGATGAAGGCCAGGCGGCTCTCGTAGAGCGGCGCGTAGGCGGCCTTGATGTCCGGCGCCCGGGCCACGTCCTCCACCGACTCGAGCAGGAGGCGCACCACCATGCGACCGATGAACGCGTCGTCGGCGCTCTGCTCCACCACCGTCATGAGCTGGAGCACCGGCTCTTCGCGGCGCACGGCCATCTCGGCGGTGGGGAACGAGGCGCTGTCGATGACGTCGGCCCACTCCACCAGGCTCTTCATGGGGCCGGTGTCGAGCCCGAAGCGCTCGCGACCGATGTCGGCGATGAGCTTGGTGCACGAGCCGTAGGTGCCGTCGTGGAACATCTGCCGCTTGGGCTTCTCGGAGCCCTCGGCGTAGGCCACCTTCTCGACGTCCGTAGGGAACGCGCTGACGTGGTGATCGAAGTACCAGGTGAGCTTGTCGGTCTTGGTGAAGCGGTAGTCCAGGATCGCGTTCTCGTCGCCCACCAGGATCTTGGGGTCGACGCCGTTCTGCCCGGGGCCGTAGCCCATGGAGTGATACCGGAACGAGAGCGGGTCGTTCGGGCGCAGGTGGCGGAGGAGTCGCGTGAACATCACCGCCGAGCAGAGCCCGTCGAAGCAGTGTCCGTGGGTGGCGATGACAGCGAGCATGGCATTTCCGTTACCATGAGGACGTGCAGCTCCACCACATCGCATTTCGCACCGGGAACGTGACGGCTCTGGAACGCTTCTACGTGGACCTCCTCGGTTTTGCCGTCCGCGAGCGCAAACCCCAGGGCAGCGTGTGGCTCGAGGCGGGCCCGGTGATCCTCATGCTGGAGCCGCGGGAGGCCGGGGAGCCGGAGATCGCCGCCGGCACCATGGAGCTCACGGCCTTCGCCATCGCGCCCGGCGAACGCTCCCCCGTTCGGTCGCGGCTCGAAGCCGCGGGCATCCACGTCGAGGGCGAGACCGCCTTCAGCCTGTACTTTCGCGACCCCGACGGAAGGCGCGTCGGGGTCTCGCACTACCCGGACCGAGACTGATCAGGCCTTCTGCGCGTGGGGAATGTGCACGCCGCGCTCGCTGGCGCAGGCGATGGCTTCTTCGTAGCCGGCGTCCGCGTGGCGCACCACGCCCATGCCCGGATCGCAGGTGAGCACGCGCTCGAGGCGAGCCGCGGCTTCCGGCGTTCCGTCGGCCACCACCACCATGCCGGCGTGGAGGCTCATGCCCATGCCCACGCCGCCGCCATGGTGAAAGCTCACCCAGCTGGCGCCGGCCGCGGTGTTCACCAGGGCGTTGAGGATGGCGAAGTCGGCGATGGCGTCGGAGCCATC
>JABFRG010001264.1 GCA_013141295.1 Polyangiaceae bacterium | reverse complement strand
CGCCTCGACCGTTGCCACCGGCTCGGGCAGAGCCTCCGCGGAAGGTTCGCTCTCCGCCACCGGCGCTTCACCCGGAGCGAGCTCCTTGTTTGTTTGTTCACTCATCGGAGAGCCTCCCCATCCCAGCGCAGCTCGATTCCAGCTTCGCCGATATCCACCTCGCGCGTCACCAGCTTCAGCTGGCTTCGATCGCTTCCGAACACGAGCGCGGTCACCGTGGCGCGCGTCGGGCGTGAACCGGCGATCGCCGCCGGCCTCCGCAAGTGAATGCGTGCGGTGCCGCCGCCGCGCTCGATACGCAACGCAGATAGCCCCATGGACGCGGCATCGAGATCGGCGGGGAGCTCGTCCTTGTCCTTCTCCTGCCTCGCCATGCGCACTTCGACGGGATCGTCGCCGAGCGGCGTCCGCACCAGGATGAGGCTCGCCACGTCCGGAAGCGGCGTTTCCGCGAGCCTTCGACCGAGCAGGGCGTCGGTCTCCTTCGAGGGGGAAGCCTGTCGCGCCGCCGCCAGCAGCGATGCCGAGAGGATCGACGACAGCTCGCCGGTACGCCCATCGTCGCCGCGACCACCGGTCTGCCCGGCCCGTTCGAGGAGGCGAATGGCCACGTCGAGACGTCCGGCGCCCGCCTGGGCCAGCGCGAGGCGCAAGGCCACGCCCGGATCGTCCGGTGACTGTGCGTCGAGCCGCTGGTACGAAGCCAGCGCGTCCTCGAAGAGCCCTTCGGCGCGCAGCCGATCACCCACGTAGGCGAGGGTCCACGGATCGCGCGGCGCGCGCTCCACCAGCTCTCCGAACGCTCGCTGACCTTCCTGCGCTTCGCCCAGCCGCAAGAGCGCCGAGGCGCCTTGGGCCAGGAGCCCCGCGTCGGAGAAGGGATCGGTGCGGACCTGGAAGATCTCGTCGGCCAACGCCTCCTTCTGCCCGGTCGATTCCAGGAGCGAGAGCAAGAGGCGTCGACCGAGGGGGCTATGCGGCGCCACGCGCAGGTAGCGGCGCAGGATCTTCATGCGATCGGCGTCGGTCTTGGCAGCTCGATAGGCCTTGTTGAGGGCCACGTCGATGCGCGGCTCGTCGCCCACGAACAAGCGGCGCATCTCGCCTTCTTGCAGCGACGAGATGTCGGGCCGCCGCATCAGGTCCTGACGGATGAACGCGGCGCTGTCGGAGTCCCCGAGCGCTGCGATGCGGGACGCCGTCGCGATGGCTTCGGACACCGATTGCCGCGCGATGAGAATGCCGAGGAAGGCCCGGCGATCGCTCCAGGTGGGGAGCTCGCACTGGTGCTGCGCGGTGTAGAAGTCGAGCTGCCCGTTCGCGCTGCGCGCACGCCAGATTCCTCGTTTGACGGCGAGCGGCACCTTGGAGGTCGCGCTGCACGAAGTGCGTTGTAACGATTCGAGCGCCGGGAGCGAGACCACTTGCGTCACGTCCACCGCCACGCCGCCCGCCAGGAACGGAATGGCCGTGACCACGCCCTGGCTGCACCGCTCGAGGACCGCGTCGTGTCCGCGGCCGCCGGACGAGACCACCACGACCTTCACGGCGCGACCAGTGGCGTCCACCCGCACCGAGACAGAGAGCAGGGAATCGACGTTGGGGTTCGAGGCGGAGCGCGCGTCGCGGCAGGCGACCAAGGCGCCCATGGAGTCGAGAATCGAGTGCCGCGCGGCGTTCTCGATGGCGCTCTCGAGGGTGTCTTCTCCTTCGAACACCGGCGGCGGCTCCAGGAGCAGCGAGGGCGGCGGCGGCGCCGGCGCGATCTGCGCGGCATATGCGGCGTCGGTATCGGGGTCGAGGCCGAGCAGGCGGTCGTCCCACGATGCGGCGCTGGAGCTCCCCCAGTAGTAGCCGGTCCACGGCGTGAGGAGACCGGCCTTGCTGGCGAGCACCACAGCGCCCTCCATGCCTTCTCCCCGCATGGAGATCTCTTCGACGCGCGCCTGGGCCCAGCGCTTGGCGACGTCTGCGCCGGGGGGGAGCGGTACGAGCACGACCGGTCTCTCCTCCTCGACGAGCCCCGTGCCCTTGCGATAGCGCAGCGTCACCGTCTTCGGGAGCGCCGCACCGCGGAGACGGCCCGAGACCAGGGTGGTCGCGCCTGCCAGCACCGTGTGCGGATCGCGCGGATACACGCGGTCGACGGTGGCGCCGAGATCGAACGAGACACCGCGGACCGTGGGCGTGAGCGCGTCGGCTACCATCGCGCCGCCGGCACGCGCGGCTTCTTGCCGATCGAGCACCGCGTAGCTGGGGCCCGAACCCTGGGCCAGCTCGGAGAGCAGCGCGCGATCGGCACCTTGACCGATGGCGACGGAGGCCAAGCGCGGAACGCCACCGGCGCGGCGGGAGAGGCGCTTCCGCAGATCGCGCGCGGTGGCTTCGCCCACCGTCGGTCGGCCGTCACCGATGTACACGACCATACCCGCGCCGGCGCGCTCCTTGTCCTGGCGGTCGAGGAGATCGGCCGCCTGCTCCAGCGCCAACCCCAGATTCGATGCGCCTCCGGGGCGGACGCCGGCCAGCGCCTTTCGAATGTCCGCCTTCACCTCGGGCGTCACCAGCGTGGGGACGTTCGGCCCGACGTTGCGCGCGCTCTGATCGGCGGCCAGGACCACCACCGAGTCCTTGGGCCCCATCGCCTCCAGCAGCGAGCCCACCACCACGCGCTCGGTCTCGAGCAACGCGGGGCCCGTGCTCATGGAGCTATCCACGACCACGGCCAGGGTCACGCCCGCTTCGCTGGCGTCGGGGACTTCGGTGCGGAAGAGCACGTAGGGATCTTCCTTGCCCTCGCCGGGCGCGAAATACGCCCGCACCTCGCCCGCCTTGACGCCCTTCGGTTCGAGCTCGACCACCAGATCACCGGTTGGTCGGACGTCGGCGCGACGAAAGTCGAGCCCTCCACGACGGAGCGTCACGCCGGCGTTCGCCGACAGCATCGAAGAGCTCGTATCGAGCATCACCGAGAGGCCGCCGACCATCGGCGCCTCCTGGTCGCTGGCCATGGGAAAGCGATAGGTCGCGCGACCACCGCGGATCGGGAGCCACTCGGTGTACTCGATGAGCAAGTCGACGGACTTGCCGGCCGCGATGTTCACGAGCGTGCCGCGCAGCCAGCCATCGCCGGCCCACTCGAGGCGGCCGCTGGTGCCCGAAGCGCCCATCTTGCCCGGCCCGAGCGTGGCCTCGCTGGGCGTCGATTCGCCTTCGTTCAGCCGCGCCACCCGCGAAACGAGCGCGCCCGCGGGGAGCGCGAGTCGAACGTCGGCCTGGGCGCTCTGGTCGCTTCCGTTGAAATACGTGGTCTTGGTGCGCGTGATGGCGAGCTCGCCGTCGACCGCGACCTGCACCGTCTCGGAGCGAACCACCAAAGGAGCGCCCGGGTC
>JABFRG010001046.1 GCA_013141295.1 Polyangiaceae bacterium | reverse complement strand
GGTGGATTCGCACCAAGGTAGGTGAAGAGACAGCGAAGTCGTCCAAATCGTTCCCCCTTCGCGGTGCTCTCTTGACCGATCCGGAACGCGTCTGCGAACCTTAATCGTTGCATGGGGCATAGTCGTCCGCCAAAGAAACGATCGCTGCCGCCAATGGGCGTAGACGAGGGTGAAGCCACGAGCATCACCACGTACGTCAAGATCCAGGAAGAGGTGGCCAAGGTGCGCCGCCTCAACGCGTACCTCATCGTGCTGCAGGGCTCCAACGTCGGCGCCATGTACAAGATCGACGGCCCCGAGATGCTCATCGGGCGCGCATCCGCCGCCAGCGTACGTTTGCAAGACGACGGCGTGTCGCGCCGCCACGCGCGCATCATCCAGGTGGCCGGTCAGCTCATGATCGAGGACCTGCAGAGCGCCAATGGCACCATCGTCAACGGCGAGAAGGTCGACCAGGTCGTTCTCAAGGACGGCGACAAGATTCGCTTCGGCTCCACCACCATCCTGAAGTTCACGTACCACGACAACCTGGACGAGAGCTTTCAGCAGCAGATGTACGAGGCCGCCATTCGCGACGGCCTCACCAAGACCTTCAACAAGAAGTACTTCCTCGACCGCATCGACACCGAGTTCGCCTACGCCCGGCGTCACCGTACGTCGCTCTCGCTGGTGATGTTCGACCTCGATCACTTCAAGCGGGTCAACGACACCTTCGGCCACCTGGCGGGCGACGCGGCGCTGTTCGGCGTGGCGCGGCTGGCGCACCAGCTCATTCGCTCGGAAGACGTGCTGGCGCGCTATGGCGGCGAGGAGTTCTCCATCCTGTGCCGCGGCGTGAACGTCATCGCCGCCGGCATCCTCGGTGAGCGCGTACGCGGAACCGTCGAGCAAGCCCCGCTCGAGTGGCACGGCCAGCGTCTGCCCATCACCATCAGCGTGGGCGTGTCGGGCATTCCCGAGCTCGACGCCGGCGGACCGGTGGAGCTCATCGCCGCCGCCGACGAGGCGCTCTACGAGTCCAAGCGGCTCGGACGCAACCGCGTGACGCTCCGCGGTATCTGAACCCCCTCAAGGGAGCGCGCGTACAGCCGTTCTGAGGAAGCACGGAGGGTCTGTATGGACCAGTGTGCGATCGCCCGAGGCGGGAACGCGAAAGCAGGGGACGAACCGGGAAGGCGCGAGATGGCGAGCGACGTCAGCCGCGCCGTTCTCGCGGAGGGGACGGTGGAGCTCCCGGTGCTTCCGCGCGTCGCGCAGCGGGTGATGGTGCTCGCCAACGATCCCGATGGCAGCGTCACCGAGCTCGCCCACGTGCTCAAGCACGATCCGGCGTTCGCCGCGCACCTGCTACGGCTCGCCAACTCACCGTTGTTCGCCGCCAAGTCTCCGATCGTGTCCATCACCCAGGCGCTGGCGCGCCTCGGCATGCGGCAGGTGCGCGACTTCGCGCTGGTGATCTCCATGCGCGCCGGCGTGTACTCGGTGGCGGGCTACGAAGCCGACCTGGAAGAGCTGTTCCGCACGGCGCTGGTGTCGGCGCTCTTCGCCCAAGAGGTCGCGCGATCGCGGCGGCTCGGCGTAGAAGAAGCGTTCCTCGCCGGGCTGCTTCACGACATCGGCGAGCCGGTGGCGCTGCGCCTGGCGGTGGAGCAGGTGAGCAAGACCGAAGATCCACGGACGCCTGCAGCCCGCGAGCGCATCTGGGCCTCGGTGCGCGAGCTCCATGGTCCTATCGGCGCGGATGTGGTGCGCGCCTGGACGCTACCCGAGCCGCTGGCCCTCGCCGCGCTCAAGCACCACCAGCAGTACCCCCTCGAGCCGCTGACGCAGATGGTGGCGGTGGCCGACGCCCTCACCCGCTGCGCGCTCTTGCGCTGCACCTGCGCCACCGGCGAGGCCCACGTGCCGGATGCATCGGAAGCGACGATGGAGGCCCTGAACCTCTATCCGGAGGACATGATGGCCCTGGTGGAGCGTGGTCCCGAGCTCGTGGCCGCCGCAGGTGCCGCGTGAGCGAGCAGTTCGATCTCATCGCCATCGGCTCCGGCCCTGCCGGCCGCGAAGCAGCGCTGGCCGCGGCCCAGGCGGGAAAACGCGCGCTGGTGGTGGAGTACGAGCGCGGCATCGGCGGCGCGTGCGTGCGCTACGGAACCATTCCCAGCAAGACCCTGCGCGAAACGGCCATGGTGCTCGCCGGCCTGCGGAGCAAGGCGCCCGGCCTGGTGAACGCCGAGGTGGCGGAAGACGTGAAGCTCGCAGCGCTCATGCGCAGGCTCCACGACGTCGTCGACGCCCACGAGACCACCATGACCGAGCAGCTCGGCAAGATGGGCGTCGTGCGATGGCACGGCCGGGCCAGCTTCGTCTCGCGCACCGAGCTCGAAGTGCTGGGCCGCCGCGGGGAGCGCCGATCGGTGCGGGCCCCGACCATCGTCATCGCCACCGGCTCCAGGCCGCGCACGCCCGAGGGTGTGCCGGTGGACCACGAGCACGTGATGGACAGCGACTCCATTCTCTCGATGGGCTACCTGCCGCGCTCGATGGCCGTCCTGGGCGGCGGCGTCATCGCCAGCGAGTACGCGTCGATCTTCGCGGCGCTCGGCGTCTCGGTGACGATGATCGATCGCGGCGAGCGGCCCCTCGGCTTCATCGACGCCGAGCTGGTGGAGCGCTTTCAGTCGACGCTGGCAGCGGCCGGCGCGCGCTGGTGCGGGGGCACCACGGTGCGATCGATGACCACCAGCGCCCTGGGACACGTGCGGCTGGAGCTCTCGAGCGGCGAGACCATCGAGGCCGACAAGGTCCTGTGCGCGCTCGGACGCGTGGCCAACGTGGAGAAGCTCAACCTCGCCGCCGCCGGCCTGGAAGTGAACGCGCGCGGGCACATCGCCGTCGGCCCCCACTGCAACACCGCGGTGCCGGGCATCTACGCAGTGGGCGACGTGGCGGGTCCGCCTTCGCTCGCGGCCGCCGGTGCCGAGCAAGGGCGACGCGCGGCCCGGCACGCGCTGGGGCTCACCGAGGACGCGGCCGACCTCATTCCCACCGGCGTCTACACCATCCCGGAGATCGCCAGCGTGGGCCTCACCGAAGCCCAGGCGCGCGAGACCCACGGCGAAATTCTGGTGGGCCGTGCGTCGTTCGCGGAGACCACCCGGGGTATGATCGCCGGCGCCGAGGACGGCATGCTCAAGCTGGTGGCCGACGCCCGCGGCGAGCGCTTGCTGGGCGTGCACGCGGTGGGTGAGAGCGCCTCCGAGCTGGTGAGCGTCGGGCAAGTCGCGATGATGTCGGGCTTCGGCGTCGACCGCTTCGTGCGCGCCATCTTCAACTTCCCCACTTTCGTGGAAGCCTATCGCGTGGCCGCCATCGATCTCCGCATGCGCCGCCCCCAGAAG
>JABFRG010001186.1 GCA_013141295.1 Polyangiaceae bacterium | reverse complement strand
GAAGGAACGTCGCCAGCATGCCCCGATCCTCCACCGCACCTTGGGCCGCGCGGACGAGCGCCGAAGCCAACGCCGCAGGTTGGGCGCCCCGCGCCACCGCATCGACGTCGGCAGCACGCTCGCACCCGGCGGCGATGGCGCGCGCGAGCCAGCCAGTCCCGGGCACGAACCACAATGCGGAGCGGAGCATGCGCGCCGCCACCAACAGGCAGGCATCGAACGAGCGGAGATGGGCCAGCTCGTGGAGCACCACCGCGTCGAGCTCCTCCGGCGTCAGCGCCCGGTGCAGTGCCTCGCCGATGCACACCCACGGGCGGAGCAAGCCCCCCGCGAACGGCACGCCGTTCCAGGACGGCGACACCACCACGCGTACCGCACGACCCCGGAGAGGGCGCGTCTCGATGCGCGACCCGGCTGCCACATGCCGGCGACAGGCCCGCGACGCCGATGCCAGCCGAAGGGCCTCCCGCGCGGCGAGCGCAAGGCCGACCATCGCTAGCGCCAGACCGACGTAGGCGCTCACGCCGTGCCCCACGCGCCGATCGAGCCCCGCCGCCAGCACGTCGGCGGCGCTCTGGGGAATGACCATGCCGCGCCGCACCGCGCCCAGCGCCACCTCGAGCTTCGGGCCCAGCTCGCGGACGCCGAAGCCGATGCGGAACGCGCCCTTCTCTTGGACCGCGCCGGCCATCCGCTCCCAGAAGAACGCGCCCTCGGGGACGCCACGGAGCACGTCGATCGCGGCGCGTGCGAACGGCATCGAGAGCAGCAACACGGCGAGCCTCGGGCGCGCCACTGCGTAGCGACGCGCGAACAGCCACACCACGGCGAGCGACGCGAGGAACGAGAGCCCCGCAGAGAACAGAACGTTCCAGCACCAGGCGCCGGCGATCATCGCTTCTTCTTCTCCCCCAGGCGCTGGTCGATGGCATCGCGCAGGGCCCGGAGCGCGTCGGGGTCCAGCTCCTCGGCATCGATGAGCGCCAGGAGCGGCTTGGCGCGGTCCTCGGGAAAGAGCGCCGCGCGCATGCGCGCCAGAATGCCGCCTTTGGCCTTCTGGGCGCGGGCGGCGGGCAGGTAGAGGAACTTTCGCCCGTCCTTCACCCGCACCACCATGCCCTTCTGGTGGAGGCGCGTGAGCACGGTCATCACGGTGGTGTACGCATGTTCGCCGCCGAGGCGCGCGCGCAAGCTCGCCACCGTCTGTGGCTCCTTGCCGTCCAGAAGCCCCAGCACCTGCATCTCCAACGGACCCAGCTCGACCACGCGTCCAAACTACTACCGCAGTAGTAGTTGTCAAGGCGCGGCGCTATGCTCGGAGCATGCTCCGCGTTCTCGCGCTCGTCGTCGCCCTCGTCCCGCTCCTCATCGCCTGCGGTCCAAGCCGACCCAAGCCCGCCGCAGCCCCGGCCTCCAGCTCGCCGCCGCGCGCGCAGCCGTTCTATTCCACCGTGCCCTGCTCCGAGCAGTGCGGGAGCGACATGGGATGCATGTCCAACTGCTCGTCGATCAACAATCAGTCTCCACTGCCACCCGGCATGCGGCCCTAGGCGTCACTTGCGTGTCGAGCCTGCGGGCGGCGGCGCCGGACGCCCCGGACGCTTGGGGCGCGGCGTGGTGCTGCGCGGCTGCGCGGGGTAGGAAACGGAGATCACGAGCTGGTTGTTCGCGGCATTCAGCTCTTCGGTCGTGCTCGAAGTGACGACCAAAGTCGCGCTCTTGACGATCGCCTGTCCGTTGACATCGCAGAACTCATCGGTCCCTCGATTGCTCGGGACATTCCCCAGGGGCGGGACCGGGAATTCCTGCGTCGCGCCGCTGGCGAGCGAGAAGGTCGCCGCAAGGCCGGGCGTCGCGCCCACAGCGGTGAACTTACCCTCTGCCGCGGCCGGGCCATTGTTTCGGACCTTGACGATCGTCTTTACCCCCTTGAACAACTGCGTATTGCTCGATCCGCTGCCGACATCGGCCGTCGTGAAGAAGCGCTCGCAAGGGGTCGTGCTCACCACGCCGACGATCTCCAGGTCTGCCTTCGGTAGGTCCGCACGCGCCGACCCTGACTGGGTCGCAGCAACCAACGAAAGGACGAGCGCAAACGATAGCTTCTTCATGATCTTTCTCCGCGTTCCCTTTGCAAATTCAACGCTACCGGGCGGCACCTCCATCCAAGCTGGGCAGCGGGGCGTCTCCCGGCAACCTGGGCATTTGCTATGTCGCCCATAGGCCGGAGCTATCGAGCCCGCTATCCTCTCGACACCATGGGTCTACTCAGCGACTTCTTCATCGCAACGCCGGACGTTGCGCGGGCGTACGAGGGCAGCGGTCTGCCGCCGCAAGACGTCTGCTCGGTTGGTGGCATCACACCGCTCGAAGTGGCCGCCATCGTGGGCGCGCTCCGGGGCGTCGACGACGACGTAGCCATCGAGGACGAGCTTGAGTCCCTCGAAGGTGGAGAAGAGGGTCCGTGGCTCATGTCGGTGCCGCACGACATGGTGGACCTGCTCGTCGCGATCGAGGACGCCCGCGTGCCCGAGCTCTCTGCGAAGATCGCGGGGACGGTGTCCGAGGACGGCCCGCTGCCCGACGACACCTTCGAGCCCATGCTCGGGGAGCTCGTGGTGCTCGCCCGCCGGGCGAAGGCTACCGGCAAGGGCCTGTACTTCTGGATGTCTCTGTAGGATACACCGAATCTTCGCGCCGAGCTGCGCGGTCGCGGCGCTCAGGCGGCGGCGGGGGCTTGGTGCTCGAGATCGAGACCGCGCAGGAACGCGAACTGGTCGCGCCAGCACTGGCGAGCGGCGGCGCGCATGACGAAGGCGTGGAAGGCGTGAAACTCGCCCGGGTAGTAGCGGGTCTCCACGGGCACCCCGAGGTGCCGGAGCGCGGCGTCCATGCGGCGCGTGTCGTCGAGGAGCGGATCGCGCGTGCCCACCGAGAGGAAGAAGGGCGGCAGCGGCCGGTCCGGAGCCTCGCCGCGCTCGAGCAGGGTGAGGGGATCGGCGAAGTCGAGCGATGCGCCGTAGGGCGGCTCGCCCAGGTACCCGATCTCCACCTCGCGCAGGCGGTCGGCAACGTACGCCGGCATGCTGGGCTTGCGGCGCGCGAGCCGGTCGACGTCGCTCACCTGGAAGATGCCACTGGCCGGGAGCACCGCGCGGGGTACCACGCCGCGATCGAACACGCGGGCGGCCCACGGCTCCGGGCGCCGGTAGGTGCACGCCAGCGCCAGGCTCGTGACCAGGTTCGCACCGGCCGATTCGCCGGCCAGGATGATGCGCGAAGGGTCGGCGCCGAAGGCCTCGGCGTGATCGAGCACCCACTCGAAGGCGTGGCACACGTCGACCAGCGCGGTGGGAAAGCGGTGCGCCGGCGCCATCCGGTAGTTCACGTTGAACACCGTGAAGCCTTGCTTGGCGAAGCCGAGCCCCATGACCCAGTGGGTGTCTTTGGAGAGAATCCGGAAGCCGCCGCCGTGCACGTAGAAGACGATGGGTGCCCGCTTGCCCGCGAGCAGGTCAGCCTCGTGCCGGTACACGTCGAGCAGGTGCTCTTCGCGCGCGCCCGGGTGGTAGCGGTGGTTGCGCGACACGGAGACGCCGTGACGCGCCGGGTTGGCCTGCGGGTGAAGCCGCGCGGCGCGGGCCGACAGAGAGAAGAAGCTCTCCACCAGCACCGAGCCCACCAGCTTTCGCGCGCGCGTCGCGAAGGGATCCATGCGGGAGACTATAGGTCGAGCAGCCCGCGGAGGCGCGGATACATTTCGCCGGTGAGCACCTGGTACTCGTCCGGGGTATCGCACTCCATGAAGGCGCGCTCGCGGCCGAAGCCCACGGTGATCATGCGATCGGCCAGCATCATGCGCTGGGTGATGTCTTCGTGCTCGCTCCGGGCCTTGGCGGTGGAGTAGCGAATGACCCAGTCGGTGACCGCGGCGAGGGCCGCGTGGTCCTGCGGCTCCCACAGGAGAATGCCGGTGGCCTCGCCCACGCACGGGGTCTTCGCCACCATCGGCGTCTCGAGCATGCCCTTGCCGTGGTAGCGCGGCATGCGCGGGTCGCTGGCGTCGGCGAACACCAGGACCTCTTCCTGGGTGTTGCGAAAGTCGGAGCAGATGAGGGTCTTCGAACGGGGCGAGGCGTCGTCCGCCAGGAGCGCGAGGAGCGAGGGCTCGTAGAGGATGTCGGCGTCCATGAGCGCGACCCGCGACTTGCCGTCGAGGATGCCGTGCGCCGAGTGGAAGGCGTACTGCGTGGAGTGGCCGCTGCCGGAGGTGCTCAGGTCCTCGGTAGGGTTGAGGATCCAGGTGGCCTTCACGTCCTTGTCGGCCAGGAGCTTGGTGCCGCAGGTCTTGTGGTTGCCGACGATGTAGATCTCGCGAACGCCGGCCCGCGCCAGCGACCACAGGTGCCAGTCGAGGAAGGTGGGCGAACCGGCCTTGCCGTCGAGCGGCAGCAGCGGCTTGGGGGTCTCCTTGCTCACGCCGGAGATGCGGTTGCCGAGACCTGCGGCCAGGATGACGGCCTTGTCGATGTTGCTCACTCTTGCTCCGCGTTGCTCTGGATGCCGGCGCGGATGATTCGCTGACAGGCGAACGCGCCGAAGATCATGATGCCGTAGCCGAAGATCATGACGGCCTTCTGGGTGGCGGCCACCGCGCCCGAGAGCAGCCCGAAGTTGAGCACCGTGATGGCGTTGTCGCCGGTGATCCAGCTCAGGAGCTTGAGGGTGGTGCGAAACTGGGGCGTGGAAGCCTGGGCGCGAATGCCGGCGATCTCCCCTTCACCGGCGGAGATGTCGGCCTCGTCGTAGCTCTTGCCCAGCTCCTTGTTCACGCGCGCCAGCACGTTACGGCGGGTGCGCGGGGCGAGCAGGAGCAGCTGCAGCCAGTCGAAGAAGAGGCCGAAGCGCGCCACGAAGCCGCCGCCATCGCGTGCATAGTTCACGCATTTACGAACCAGCTCGTCGGCCGGTCCGTTGGTGGCGGTGGTGAGCGCCGAGGCGAACTTGCGTTTGTAGTAGTCGTAGACCACCGCCATGATCGCCGGCGAGAGCAGCGCTCCCAGCGAGAGCAGGGCGTGCTCCTCCGGGTGGTGGGTGCGCAGGTACCAGAAGGCCCCCACCTGAATGCCCACCCAGCCGACCATGTCGCCCATCTCGTCGACGGTGCGGCCGAGCGGCGAGTACATCTTCTTTGCGCGCGCCACCACGCCGTCGAGGCAGTCGAAGATCATCCGCAGCTCCGCCAGCACGAAGGCGATGACGAAGTCCTGGTAGGTGCCGCGCGAGATGAAGTAGCCGGCGGTCATGCCGATGACCGCGTGCAGGACCGTGATCTGGTTGGGGGTGAGCGGCGTGCGCATCACCACGGGCAGAATCCAGTTGGCCACCCGGTACCGGTAGAGCCGGTTGGGCACGTCGTTCATCTCTTCCACCAGCTGGGCGGTGTCGGGATGCTCGCCGCTCGTGCGGCTCCATTTGCGTATTGGAGTCTCGGACACGACGTTGGGGTGCGACTCGTTGGCCATCACGGAAGGGTCTCGAAGTTTGCGCGCGTGAAGGGTGTAGCGCGCGAAGTGGCGCTACGCCACGGTCCCGCGCGAAGCAGCCTCGGCTGCGTGTTTGATCGTTCCCTTCACTGAATCCAAGACTCGTTCCATGTCCTGGAGGGTGAGGTCGCCCATGTTGGCGATGCGAAAGATTTGCCCCTGGAAGGGCCCCTGCCCGGCGTAGATGATGAAGCCATCTTCCTTAAGGGTATCGTGCAGTTGCTCGTACGCGACGCCGAACGGAAGGCGGTACGAGACCAGCGTCGAGCCGTAAACTTGCGCGTCTTCCAGGAAGGTCGGAATGCCAAGTGCGAAGAGCCCTTCGCGGACCTTCTGGGACAATGCTGCGTAGCGGGTGTGACGGGCTTCCCACCCGCCGGCCTCGGCCAGCTCCTTCAGCGCTTCCTGGAGGGCGTACAGCACGTGCACCGATTGCGTGAACGGCGACCAGCCCTTGGCCTGCTCCTTCCGGTAGCGGAAGAGATCGAGGTACACGCTGGTGGCGCCGGTCTCCTTGCCTTCGAAGGCCGAAGCGCGGGCCACCACGAAGGCGATGCCGGGCACGCCGTGGAGGCACTTGTTGGCGGTGGCGGCGCAGGCCTCGAGGTTCCATTCGGCGAAGCGGATGCGCTCGCCGGCGAAGCTCGAGACCGCGTCGAGGAGCAAGGGAACGTTGTATTTTACACAGAGCTTGCCGAGGCTATCGATGTCGTTGAGGCGCCCGGTGGTGGTCTCGTGGTGGACCGCCACCACGTGGCCGAACTCGCCGGTCTGCAGAGCCTTCTCGGTGGCCGCGAGATCCATGCCCTCGGTCCACTTGGCCTCCACCGTGTGGTACGCCTTGCCTTGGGCCTTGAGCATGGCAGCGGCGCGATCGCCGTACACACCGTTGGCCACCACCAGCGTCTTCTTGCCGGTCTTCGGCACCAGCGAGCCGAGCATGGCTTCCACGGCGGCGGTGCCCGATCCGGTGATGAGCACCGGCACGTAGTCCTTCTGCGACTCCGGGTACACCGCCGAGAGGCGCGCGATGACGTCCATGGTGAGGGCCGCGAACTCGGGCTCACGGTGGCACATGTCGGGCCGCGAGAGGGCCTTGCGGACGCGCTCGGTGAGGGTCACCGGGCCGGGGTTCAGGAGCTTGTAGCTACGCTCGTCCATGGCTCAGTGGTCCTTCATGAAGGCGATGAGGCGATCCTTCACCTGGATGGGGGTCACGGTGGGGCGCGGGAGATCGTCCGGCGAGCCGGGGCGGGTCTTCACGTGCACGAAGGAGAGCTCGCTGGTGGGCGCGGCCACCAGCTTGCCGACGTCCTCGGCGGTGGGCGCGCGCTGCACGCTCGGGTAGCCACAGGCCGCCGCGACGAGGGCCGAGTCCACCGAGTGCGAAACGGTGGACTGCGCGCCGGTGGACTCGTGAAGCTCGTTGTCGAGGAGGATGTGGAGCAGGTTCGCCGGACGCTCGAAGCCGATGGTAGCCAGCGCGCCGAGGCGCATGAGAGCGGCGCCGTCGCCGTCGAGGACGATGACCCGACGCTTCGGCTGGGCGAGGGCGAGACCAAGACCGAAGCTCCCGGCGCAGCCCATGCTGCCCACCATGTAGAGCTGGTTCTCGCGGTCCTCGAGGGCGTAGAGCTCGCGGCCGGTGTGGCCCGTGGTGGCGACGATGACGTCGCCCGGGCGCACGTTCTGCTGCACCGCGCGGAGCACGTCGGTGCGGGACGGACGGTCACTGGGCCAGGCGAAAGAGGGCGCAATCTGCGCGGCCTTGATCTCCCGCGGCTGGGCCTTGGTCTTGAGCTTGTGGGGCGCCACCGAGTCCTTCTTCATGACCAGACCGTAGGGCTGCTTGGTCTTCTTCATGTGGCCGGCGGCGCGCTCGAGGCACGCGGCCACCTGCGACTCTTCGGTGGGAAAGTACTCCCAGGGAATGCCCATGAGCTCGAAGAGGCCGGTGGTGATCCTGCCCATGAGCTTGTGCTGCGGCTCGTCGGAGGGGCCGCCGGGCTCGCCACGCAGGGTGGTGATCACCAGCGTGGGGATGTCGAAGATCATGTTCAGCGAGGTGAGCGGGTTCACCGTGTTGCCGAAGCCCGAGTTCTGGAACATCACCACGCTGGGGCGGCCGCCCATGTCGGCGCCGCTGGCGATGGCCACCGCGTCACCCTCGTTGGTCGCGCCGATGTAGTCGAGGTCCGGGGCGTCGATGACGTAGTTGATGAACGGCTTCAGGTACGAGCACGGCACGCCGGTCCACAGGGTGAAACCGTACTTGGTGCTCTCTTTGACGAACGACTCGGCAGAAATCATTGGGCGAAACCATCTCCAAAAAAACGCGTTGCTCGAACAACGCCGGGGGCTCTCCCAACTGGGACGCGAAGCCACCCGGCGCGCAAAGTCTCACCCGTAAACGTGCCCGTGCCCGAACGAGTGCGTAGCGAAGGCTAGAACGAAGCGCCGACGACGACGTCTTCCACGCTGTCGACGTCCAGCCAGTGACCGGTGGTGTAGAGTACACGCACCTGCTGGCCGGCCTGCTGCACCAGCTTGAGGAGATCGGGGATCTTCATGGCGTTGAACTTGGCCGGGTCGACCGAGGCCTTCTCGAGGACGCTCTTGAGGACCGCAGCGCCCTTGTCGGAGACCTTGAAGAAGCCCATCCACTCGCCCATCACGCCCTCGCGGTCGCCATCGTGGACGAACTCCTTGAGGGTGACCACGTTGCCGAAGCTGCGCTTGGAGTTGGGCTCCGAGCACACCACGAAGTCGGCCACGCGACCGCGGTTGCGGCTCTCTTTCCAGTTGGCATCGACCGCGATGACGAAGTCGTCGGCGGTCTCCATGAGCTCTTGCACGATGTACTTCTTGAAGAGCACGTCGCCGTAGGAGATGACGGTGGCGCCGGCGAGGGCCGAGGCGGCCTTGCCGAGGGAGGCCACTTCCTGGGTGGTGTCGAAGGCGTCGTTGTCGACGTAGGTGAGGCTGGTGAGGTTGACCGCCTCCTTCTTGTAGCCGCGCACCACCGTGACGTCCTTGATGCCCACCGAGCGGTAGGTGTCGGCGATGCGGCCGAGGAGCGGCTGGCCGTTGATGTCGACCATGGCCTTCGGGCGGTCCTTGGTGAGGTCGCCCAGCTCGGCGCCGCGAGAAGCCGCGAGCACGATGGCGCGGGTGGTCTGCCCGTGCTTGGGCAGGTAGAGCTTCTCCGCCTGCTCGAGCTCGGCCTCGCCCTGGATGCGGAAGACCTCCGCCACGGAGACCACGTTGTCTTCCACGTTGAGCAGGTTCTGATCGGCCATGATCTGCTTGGCGGTCTTCTGCATGGCGGTGAGCGCCGAGCGCATCAGGTGGTTGGCCCAGATGACCGTAGAGAAGCCGTACTCGCGGAACACGTCGGTGGGCGTCGTGTAGTACTTGGTCGGGACGATGACGACCGGGCAGCGGTTGCCCCACTCCTTCTTGAAGGTGAGGATCTCGCTCGGCGACTTGAGGGCGCTGTGGATGAGGATCGCGTCGGCGCCGGCCTTGCGGTAGGCCTCGGCGCGCTTGAGGGCTTCTTCGAGACCCCAGCCGGCGATGAAGGCTTCGACACGCGCCACGATGACGAAGTCGTCGTCGCTCTGCGCTTCTTTGCCCGCCTTGATCTTGCCGGCGAACTCGTCGATCTCGGCGAGCGGCTGGGCGGAGCCGCGGATGAAGCTGTTGGTCTTGGGGAAGATCTTGTCTTCGATGCACACGCCGGCGCAGCCGCGCTGCTCCAGCTTGCGCACCAGGCGGCGCATGCTGTTGAAGTTGCCGTAGCCGGTGTCGCCGTCGAGGAGCATGGGGATCTTCACGGCGTCGGCCATGAACTCCACCACCTCGAGCACCTGGGTCCAGCTCGCCTCGTTGTTGTCGCGGCAGCCGAGCGCGGCGGAGATGGAGAGACCGCTGCCCCAGATACCCTCGAAGCCAGCCTCCTCGACCACTTTCGCGGAAAGGCCGTTGTGGGCTTCCATGAGGAAGCTCATCTCCGGACGGGTGATGAGGTTCTTGAGCAGGGTGCTCTTCTTGGTGGACTTGGATGCGGTCGACATTGGGACCGGGTTTAGCACCCCGCGTGCCATGGGAAAGGCCAAACGGTGACGACGAAAAGGCGGGATGTTCCGCGGGAAGTGCTCCTTCGTGCAGTGCGTAAGCTCATTCGCTGTGTATACTGGTTGAACCATTCAGTGTGACCACTGGTTCGCACCCAGCGAAAGCCGGCAAATTTTCGATAGTGTTGGGGAATGAAGGCGCTGACGCTCGCGTTTGCTCCCCCCGAGCACGGCTGGATGGTCGTGACACTGGGCCGGCCCGAGGGCGACGCGCGGCAGGTGGACGCCTCCGACGTCCCCTGCGATTCGCTGACGCTGCTCGTGAGCGCCATGCACGCGCTCCTGACCGGCGCCGCGGCCTGTGAGATGGAGTGGTCGCTGGAGCCCTCGTACGAGGTGTGGCGCTTCGTGGCCGAGGCGAGCGACGATCTCGTGCGCGTGGAGGTGGGCATTCCGCCAGCGAAGCTCGAGACCTTCGCGCGCGTGCCGCGGCGAGAGCTGGTGACCACCGTGTGGCGCGCGCTCCGAAGACTCGAGAGCGATCCCGCGTGGAGCTCCAGCGATGCCTGGTCGTGGCCCTTCCCCAGCGCAGACCTACGTGCGCTCCGAGACGAGCTCGACCGCTCTCGTCCTTGAGCCGTTCACGGCTGCGCGCGCGGGCGGGCGCGCGGGTAGCCGAGCTCCTTCCACAGGGTCGACGCGCGGGCCTGCGGCGACGTGCAAAACGAGCGGCAGGAGCTGGTGACTTCGGCGCAGTACCCGCGTGCGTCGCCGCGCTGGGCCTCGTGCTTCGCGTGCATCAGCGCGCGCACTTGTTGGCAGAGGACGCACGCCGAAGAGGGGTTGGCCGTGGGGCCATCGGACGGGCAGATCCCCGGATTGCACGGATCCTCCTCGGGGTAGGCCTGATCCATGAGATCGACGTGCTGCGCGCATGCCTGCTGCCAGCGAACGCAGGACTGCTCGCAATGCGCGAGCGGTGTGGCGCGGTCCTTCGCCGTCCCGACGCAGGCGTCGCGGCACGGGCCGGCCAGGCGCACGCACGTCTGCGGGTCGGCGCAGAACGCCTCAGCTCTGCCGTAGAGAAAGCACATGGATTCGGCCTGGGCCGCACAGCCGTTCTCCACGCGAACGCACGAGACCTCGCATGGCTCCTCGGTCGACGTGGCCGCGCGCGGCTTCACGGACGCGCCGCCGCAGGCGAAGAGGACGAGCACGATGCCGGCGCAGGAAGCCATCACCCGCCGCTTCGGTTCCCCCGTTCCCATGCGGTCCCTCAGGTAGCAGCGTACCAGCGTTCGGTATTCCCTTCGGGCGATTTCGCGTGAAGCGTTGCGCTTTCGTTCGGGTAGGTGTGCGACCGTACGCCTCCCATTCGAAAGGTCGTGTGCCCCATGAAGACGACGCGTGTGCGCTCCGTTGTGCTGTCCTTGCTCGCCGCCTCCGGCGCGCTCGGCGTATCGATGGTCGCGAGCGCGGACGAACCGGCGCCCCCCGCCGACGCTGGAACCACGCCGGCCGCCTCCGCGGCACCTGCTCCTTCCGCAGCTGCCACCAGCACCGAGCCGATCACCCCCGCCACCGATCCCGCGCGCAAGACCGACCTGGAGCCCAAGGCCGCGGAGCCGGCCCCGAAGCGCAACAGCTTCGACATCGACCCGCTCGCCGACGGCGCGGTGATCTCGGTTTCCCTGGGCTTCGCGGGCGTGCTCGACCTCATCAACTCCACCGGGGAGATCCGGCCGCAGCAGATATCCCCGAACTTCGATCGCTCGCGGCTTCTGGGGATCGACCGCGTCGCCGTGGCGCAGCACATCGACGAGAACGCGGGCACCTTCTCCAACATCGGGCTGTTCGCGGCGGCGGCGTTCGCGGTGGTGGACCCGATCCTCACCGGCTTTCGCGAAAAGAACGTGCAGTCTGCACTGGCCGACGCCACGCTCTACGCGGAGTCGTTCTCGCTCGCCTTCGCCATGACCAACATGGTGAAGATGGCGGTGCGTCGCCCGCGCCCCACCGCCTACGTCGACGCCGAGCTGCACAAGGGCGACCCGAGCTACTCCAACGCCGACACCGATAGCTCGCTCTCGTTCTTCTCGGGCCACGCCTCCACCGTGGCGGCCATCGGCACCACCGCGACCTACCTGGCGTTCTCCCGGGCGCCCGGCACGGTGCGGCCGTGGATCACCTTGGTGCTCGCCGCCGGGCTCTCCACCTTCGTGTCCGTCGAACGCGTGCGCGCCGGTGCCCACTTTCCCACCGACGTCATCGCCGGCACCGTGGCCGGTGCGGGCATCGGCCTGGTGGTGCCCCACCTCCACCGCAGCACCGACATTCGTCAGCGACGCGTATGGGTCGGCTTCTCGCCCAGCGATCGCGGCACCGGCGGCACCGCGGTGCTGACCGGGTTGTTCTGATCACTCCGCCTCAGCGCGCCAGCTCCCAGGCGCGACGACGGTGCGAGTGAAGGTCCTTCTCGGTGGCGGTCATCTCGGCGAAGGTGCGCGGATCGCCATCGGGCACGAAGATGGTGTCCCAGCCGAAGCCGCTCGAGCCTCGCGGCGCGTGCGCGATGGTGCCGTGAACGCGGCCTTCGGCGACCCGCACGTCCGGCGTCGTACCGTCGGTCCAGGCGAGGACGCAGACCGCGGTTGCCGCGCGGTTCGGCGTGCCGTCGAGGGCGCGGCACATGGATTCCATGCCGCCGAGCTTCTCCCAGAACTTCACGAAGGGCCCGGGAAACGAGCCGAGCGCCTCGAGCTCCAGGCCCGCGTCCTCGACGATCACCGGCCGGCCCACCATGGCGAACGCGGCGGCGGCTTTGGCTACCGCCACTTCACGGGTGGTGGCTGCTTGTAGCTCGGGCAGATCGAGCTCGATGCGCTCCAGCGGCCGGCCGAGCAAGCGCTCGGCCTCACGCCACTTGTCGAGGTTGCCGGTGACCAGGGCGAAGGACCTCACAGCGGCTCCAGCCAGCCGTTGTCGACCGCGCGATTGGAGTCGAAGCAGATGTACTCGGCGATGGTCTTCTTGACCGTGAGCCTCCGGTCGGGGAGCGCGGCAATAGCAGCCGCCAGGCCGTTCACTTCCACCATGGCGCGCTCGAGGCCAACGCCGCGTGCACGCAGGTTGAGGAACCGCTGCGAGGGCTTCATGGCGTTGTAGCTGAGCGGAACCGGCGTCCCCAGACGCGCGGAGAGCTCGGCCGCGAGGGCGCGCAGCTCTCGCATGTCGTCCTCCGTGAGCGGGTGCTCGGTGCCGTCGACGAGCACGTGGAACTCGAAATAGCGATCCTCGGGCGATCGCGTCGCGTCGTCGTCCGACCGCGGCACGCCCTCGTCGGTGGCGACGGCCTCGACCTTCTCGCGGATGACCGAGAGGCCGGCACGACGCAGCACCTCCGCATCGCCGCGCACCGCAGCGCGCGCCGCAGCCACGTCGCCGGTGACGTAGCGCGAGGTCTGGAGCACGCCGACGAACCCGCGGCCCACGTAGTCGAGCTCCAGCAAGAGCGCCTTCATCGGCGGCGTCGCGCTGGCGCACGCAGCACGGAAGGCCTCCACCGCTTCCGGCGGCGGATCGAGCGGCTCGACGAAGACGTGCAGCTCGAACGAGCCGGTGACCGGTTCCGTGGCATCGGTGCGCATCGCCCGGCCATCATGGCGTGATATCCTCGGCCGCACCAGTGCGCGCGTTTCGAACGATGGTGATCGGTGCGGGGCCCGCCGGCTTGTCCGCGGCGGCAGAGCTCGCAGCCAGCGGCACGTGCCTGCTGCTGGAAGAGGGCGCACCGGCAAGAGAGCGCAGCCGGACCGATGCCGTCGATCAGCTGGCGGGGGTAGGCGGCGCGGGCCTCTTCTCCGACGGAAAGCACTCGTTCTTCCCGGCGGCGAGCGCCTTGTGGGGCCTCCCGGATCGCGAGGCGCTCGAAGGGGCGTTCGCTGCGACGTCGGCGCTGCTGGCGCAGTTCTCGGTGCCTTCGGGGCCGCTTCCAAAGGCCGTCACGTTGCCGGCGCCGCAGGCCGACACGTGGGTGCCCAAGGCGTACCCATCCATCTACGTGTCGCTCGCCGATCGCTTCGCGATCATCGAAGAGCTCATGGAACCCGTGACCGAGCGTTGGTGCGGCGCGCGGGTGGTGGGCGCGCGACGCGAGGATTCCGGCATCGTCGTCGACGTAGAGCATGGCGACGGCCACACCGAGCGCGTCCGGGCCGAGAGCGTGGTGGTGGCGGGCGGCCGCTGGTCACCGCCGGCGATGCGCGGGTGGCTCGAGCGCGATCTCGGCGTGCGCTTCGCGTTCCTGCGGGTGGAGGTCGGTGTGCGCATCGAAGTGCCGTCGGACGACGCGCTGTTCGCCCGATTGCCCGGCGTCGACGGCAAGCTGCGCTTCGTGGACGCCGCCCGCGGCATCGAGATTCGCACCTTCTGCACCTGCCGAAAGGGCGAGATCGTGCTCGGCGAGGCGGCCGGACTCCGCGCCTTCTCCGGTCGCGCCGACGGCCCACCCAGTGACCGGAGCAACGTCGGACTACTGGTGCGATCGCGCGACGCTGCCCTCGGGAGCCAGGTCATGCGCGCGTTGGCCCAAGCCGAGCCTGTCTCCTTCGGCCTCGATGCGTGGCGTGACGACGCGCGGCTCGCAGCGCGGCTGGTGCCCGTGATGGGCGAGGTCGGCGCCGGTTGGCTCGCGCGCGCGCGTGACACTCTGCTGTCCTATGCCCCGTCGCTGGCGCACGCGAACGGTCGCGTGCTGGCGCCGGCCATCGAAGGCGTGGGCGACTACCCGGTGGACGACGGCAGCCTGCAGCTCGCGCCCGGGGTGTGGGTCGCCGGCGACGCGTGTGGACGGTTCCGCGGCATCGTCGCGGCGATGGTAAGCGGCCGCTACGTGGCGCGGCGCATCAACCAAACGCTCGGCTGAGGAGCTCGGTCGCGCGGAGGTCGAGATCGGACACGGAGCCGTCGTTGTCGACGGTAACGGTCCAGAGCGTGGGATCGTCGAGCTCGGTCTCGGTCCGGTGCCCATCCTTCGCGGCGTCGAAGGCCCAGCCGGAGCGCGCCCGTGCTGCATCCGAGCGCACGACGCGGGCCACCACGAGCGCGTAGCGCGGACGCAGGAAATCCAGCTCCAGGAGCAGACGGAGATCGGTGATCACGGTCGGGCGAGGGTCGTCGTCGATGCGCGCCGCCACCGCCCGCACGAAGACCTGCGGGTCCGCCGCCAGCGCGTCGACGGTGAACTGCGTGAGCTGCGGGCGCCACGACTCCTTGTAGTCGCGGTCGACCGTGAGCCGGGCCAGATCCACAGCCACACCGCGCGACGCCTGCGCCGCAACGAAGAGCCGCTTGCTCTCGGCCGCGAACGCGTAGCTGGCGAGCGAGAGGTCGCGGACGCTCGCCGCCCGGTCGAGGCATGCCGCGAGCGTGTCTTTGCCCGAGAAGCGCTTGCCGGAGATGCAGAGCAGCGTTCGCATGGATCGTCGACGCTACGGGGGGCGCTCGTGGCGGTCAATCCTGCACGTTTCCGTGCGGGACATCGCCTTCGAGGAGCACTCGCTGACCAGGGGCGCCGGGGGCCCGGCTCTTCCAGAACGCGCTCACCATGCTCTTCATGGTGACGCCCCCGCCGGTGTCGTAGGTCCAGAGCGCCGGCTCGTTGAAGATGCCGTGCAGGTTCTCCTCGCCCGCGCGGTTCGGGTCCGCGGGCGCATAGAGCCAGAGGACGCCCTCCATGGAGATGGTCATCTGCGTCTTCCAGGCATCGCGGGCTGCGCGCTCCTGCGGCGTCAGCGTATCGCTCTCGAGCGGGAGCATGTGCTGGCCCATGTAGAGCTGATCGGTGCGGTTTTGTCCGACGAACGCCCGGACGCCCAGCCCCACCGGCGGCGGCTTCACTATGGCGGGATAGACCAGCGGACCGGAGAGACACGCGGAGACCGGGAGCCCCTGCCCCGCCGCGATGGGCACGCAGCGCGAGTTGGCGACGCCCTTGAAGGTGGCCATGATGTCGGTGGTGACCACGAGGTCGGTCTTGCCGCTGCCGAACATCGTGTATTTTGCATCGTTCCAGGTGCCCGCGTTCCAGAAGGAGCTGGCCATGAAGGCGATGCGGGTGCTCGCGGCGGCGCGGGGCATGCGGTCCACCAGCTGGTCGAGGTTCTGCGAGGCGCCGAAGCCGCCCGCCGAGCCGCCCGCGAAGAGGATGTCGGCGGTCGCGTCGTCGAGCCCGTAGTTGCGGCGCAGGACGTCGATGACCGCGGTCGCGTTGCGGTGGCCCATGAAGACCCATTGTTCGAGGCCGCCCTTGGCTTTGATGGGTTGCGGCGTGGCGTTGGTGCCGGTCCACAGATCGCTCGAGCAGTAGTGCGCGCGCACGATGGTGGCGTCGAACAGGTCGGGGTTCACCGCCGGGTCGCGGCTGAAGAAGTTGTTTCCGTCGTCGAGCACCGTGGTGGCGGCACGGTCCTCGCCCATGCCGGCGGACGAGGTGAGCGCAGCAACGCGGCCCGTGCACTTGCCGTAGGTCCCGTCGCAGAAGCCGCCGCCCTGCAGGTAGATGATCCACTTGTGGCTGCCGCTGGGCGAGGGCGAGATCTCGAAGTCGAACGGCGTGCCGTCGTTGCACTTCGCGTCGGCGAAGCGGTCCATGCGCTTGGCCGGATACACCACCTCGGCCCGCTGACCAGAGGCCGCGCAGGAAGTGACGTCGTAGCCGGAGCAATCGCTGCGGCAGGTGGCCTGCCCCCCGCCCCACACCGCGCCGAGCGAGGTGCAGGCCACGGCATCGCCGTCGCACAGCTCGTCGGCGTCGAGCTTTCCGTCGCCGCACGCGAGCGGGCGACCGCCATCGACAGGTGACACCGCGTCGGGGCTCCCGGCGTCGCCACCGGCCACGGGTGCATCGCCGCCGCTGCCGCTGCAGGCGGTGGCAGCAAATAGGATGGCGGTGAGCGGAGAACCGAGGCGGAAGGAGGAAGGCTTCATCGAGGCACCGCTGCGGTGCAGGCGCCGTGCCCGAGCCCGCGCGACGCAATGTGCCGGGAAACCGCGGCCCTGATCGGCTGGATCAGGGACCGGGGCTCGTTCCCCGGACGCGCATCCGTCCAGGGATCACGCCGGGAGCGAGACGAGCGCGCGCTCGAGATCGGAGACGAGGTCGACGGGATCTTCGATGCCCACCGAGAGGCGGATCACGCTGTCGGTGATGCCGGCGCGCTTCCGGGCCTCGGGGGTCATCGAGGCGTGGGTCATCGAGGCCGGATGCGCCACCAGGCTCTCGACGCCACCGAGGCTCTCGGCCAGAGTGAACCAACGAAGCGTGCGGAGTACATGGTTCACCCGCTCCGCCCGTCCGTCGGCGAGCTCGAAGCTCAGCATGCCGCCGAACCCCTGCTGTTGCGTCTTGGCCATCGCCAAAGTCCACTACCC
>JABFRG010000341.1 GCA_013141295.1 Polyangiaceae bacterium | reverse complement strand
GTGGTAGGCGTCGGGTACCGCTCCTGCCCGGCGGGCGGCGGCACCGAGGGCGGCGGCGGCGAGGAGGGCAAGTCGGACCGCAGCGCTTCCGCGTGCTCTCGCGAGGACGTCTTGCGCGGCGCATCGACGCGGCTCGCCTCTTCCGCAACCTGGGCCACCTTGGCTGCGCGCGCCCGAAGCAGCTCGTCGGCCCCCGGATTCGAGAGCACGTCGCGAGCGAAGGGGAGGGCGCGGCGCCATTCGCCGGCCTTGACCCAGCACTCGCCGGCGAGGACTTCCAGCTCGATGAAGGAGCTGAGCGAGAGGGCCAGCGCGGTGATGCGCTCGGCGATGATGCGGGGATCCTCGGCGCCGGTCATGAGCGAGGCGCGCGCGCGCAAGTACGTGGTAGCGGGCGTGCGGCCGCTCTGTTGCTCGAGGGCGTCGATGTCTCCCAGCAGATCCTCGGTGCGGCCTTCGTCGAGCGCGGTCTCCATCGCCCACAGCTCGGCCGGCGCCAGCGGCCCCGTGGTGCGCACCGGGCGGGTGCGAATCTGCGCCTCCAGCGCCTCCAGTTTTTCGTGGGCGTGCTCGCCCTCGATCATCTCGGCGTCGCTCTGGATCTTCGCCGCCAGCTCGCTGCGGGTGGGCCCGCGCTCGCGGGCGCTGGGCCGCGGGCCGCGATTCTTCTTTTGTAGCTCGAGGAGCGCGTCCGGAAAGGCGTCCATGTCGGGAAACCGGACGCGCTGGAACGAGCGGTAGCCGCTGGGCTTCTCCTGGGCGATCTCCTCCGTGGAGAGGACCACCACCAGCTCCGGCTTCACCTCCACCAGGAAGGCCGCGAGCGAGAGGGCTTGCAGCGCCGTCGACGCGCGCGGGAGCGCGAGATCCTCCACCAACGTCTCGAGATCGAGGTACGCGCCACGGTACCGCTTGGTCGCAGTGTCGTACTCGCTGGCCGAGAGAATCTGGCACGCCAGGAGCGAGGGCACGTGCTTCTGCACCGCCGGTCCGCGCCCGTAGTGCTCACCCAGGGAACCCCGAAGGATGGTCGCGACGCGCTCGGCGAGGGCCGCGGTGGCGCCGAGCTCTTCGAGCCGGGCGAGCGCAGCTTCGGCGCTGGTCTCGTAGCCGACCTCGCGGACCTGCCCGATGGACGTCGCCTTGAGCTTGAGGTCGTTCTGGGTGAACAGCGCGTACTCCGCGTCGAGCGGCCCCCCCTTGGCATGCACGAGGGCTTTTCCACCTACCGTCAAAACGCTGGAGGACACTTCCGAAGTATACCGCTGGGGCATCGTGTAGATGCAAATCCCCCGCGCTTTTGTCGCCCACGCGTCGAGAGATCCCGTAACCTAGCCCCTCGTTTCCGGCCAAACGGGCGGGGAACCCTCCCCGAGGGGACCGGCCCTTTTCGACCCTCTCTGCATCGTCCGGCGGGGCTCCGTTCCATCGAGCAAGCCCCAGCGCACAACCTGTCCGAGGAAAATCACCCCATGAAGCGTCACTTTCTCTCCATCGCCCTCTGCCTTGCGTTCCCCGTCGTTGCCAGCTTCGCTTGCGGTGGCAAGAAGCCCCACGTCCAGGATCAGACGCCGACCGAGACGGTCGCCGACGCCGGTGCCGAGGACGCGGAAGCCCCGCCGCCCGCCCCCAAGTCGCTCTACGAGCGGCTCGGCAAGAAGGAAGGCATCACCGCCGTGGTCGAGTCCTTCGTGAAGAACGTCGCCGCCGACACCGCGGTGAACAAGTCTTTCGCCAAGACCAAGGGGCCGAAGATGGACCACTTCAAGCAGATGATGGTGGAGCAGCTCTGCGAGGCCACCGGCGGCGACTGCAAGTACACCGGCAAGCCCATGAAGGAAGCCCACAAGGGCATGAAGATCACCGAGAAGCAGTGGGACGCCATCGTCACCGACCTCAAGCTCGCGCTCGACGAGAACAAGGTGGGAGAGGCCGAGAAGACCGACCTGTTCGCGCTCCTCGCCCCCATGAAGGACGAGATCGTCGAGGTCAAGGCCAAGAAGTAACGCCGTGAAGCACGCCAAGGACGCCATTCTTCGGAGCGAACAGGCCAACTACCTGGAGGCTCTCGAGCCCCCACGCGACGAGCTGCTTCGCGCGCTCGAGGAGTCGGCCCGGGAGCGTGGGTTGCCCATCAGCGATCCCGAAGTGTGCTCGTTCTTGGCGACCGTTGCACGCTCCACTGAAGCCAGGCGCATCGTGGAGCTGGGCACCAACATCGGCTATGGCGCCATCGTCCTCGCCCGCGCGGCGGGGCCGTTGGCGCACGTGATCACCGTGGAGAAGGACGAGGCGCTCGCGGCCGAGGCTCGACGCAACGTCGCGGCGGCCGGCCTCGAGGAGCGTATCGAGGTGCGCGCGGGCGATGCCGTCGCCTTCCTCGAGAGCCACAACGAGCCGGTCGACCTCGCGTACGTCGATTGCGTGAAGGAAGACTACCCGACCTACCTCAAGCGCCTGGTGCCGATGCTCGTCTCGGGCGGCGTCCTCATCGCCGACAACGTGCTCTGGCGCGGCCTGGTAGCTGCCGAGACGGTCCCCGACTCCGAGCGCGCCAAGGTCGAGGCGTTGCGGACTTTCAATCACGATCTGGTGAACCACCCCAAGCTGCGCGCGGTGGTGCTCCCGCTGGGCGATGGCGTTGCGTTCGCAACCAAGCTGGGATCGCCCTCGATGCTGCCGCCGGCACCGGTCACGCTCCCGCCGCGCTGACGCGAAGCGTGGGGACGAAAGCGAAACGCCCGCATTTCTGCGGGCGTTCTTGTGTCAGCTACCGGTGGCCTGTATCGGCTCTTCGGCTGGTTCCACCACCTCGCGCTTGTAGCCGCAGGTCTTGTCGGCGCAGGCGATCATCGGCTTCTGCTTGTTGCCGCCCATGACCAGGAACTTGGCGCCGCAGGCCGGGCAAGGCTCGTCGATGGGCTTTTGCCACAGCTTGAAGTCGCACTTGATGGACTCCTTCGCGTAGTTGCTGCACCCGTAGAAGGTGCGGCCGCCGCGCTTCTTGGAGCGGATCTCGATGAGATCACCGCCGCACTTGGGGCAGGGGACACCGAGCGGAACCGGCTTGGCATTCTTGCACGCAGGATAGCCGGTGCAGGAGAGGAACTCGCCGTAGCGGCCGGCGCGGATGACCATGGGCTTGCCGCACAGGTCGCACAGGATGCCCGTCTCCTTGGGCACCTCGACCGCGCCGTCGGCGGTGAGGTTGCGCTTGTTCTCGCACTTGGGCTTCTTCGAATAGTTGGAGCACGAGAGGAAGTACCCGTTGCGGCTCCAGCGCTTCATCATCTCGCCGGTGCCGCAGACCTCGCACATCTCGCCGGTGGGCTCGGGATCCGGCGCCCAGCGCTTCTGCTTCTTCGACTTATCGAGCTGCTCACTGAACTTCTTATAGAAG
>JABFRG010001235.1 GCA_013141295.1 Polyangiaceae bacterium | reverse complement strand
GGTGAAGAAGTTCGCCGCCATGATGGTGAAGCACCACACCGAGGCCAAGTCCAAGCAGGGCAAGCTCATGGACAAAGCCAAGCTCTCGCCGCAGCCGAACCCCATGAGCGAGAAGATGGCCAAGGACGGCGCAGCGGCCCTGGAGAATCTCCGCGGCGCCACGCCGGCCGATTTCGACAAGGCCTACGTGGCGCTCCAGGTGAAAGAACACCGGGAGCTCCTCGACGCGCTCGACCAGAAGCTCATCGCCGCCGCGCAGAACACCGAGATGAAGGCGTACCTGAACGACCTCCGGCCCCGAGTGGCCGAGCACCTTCAGGGCGCGCAGACGCTCGGCGATCAGCTGGCGCAGCCCAAGACCAGCGCCCGCTGAGGCTCGCGCCTCCGGAGCGACGGGGGGAGGCTCGCGCCTCCGGAGCGACGGGGGGAGGCTCGCGCCTCCGGAGCGACGGGGGGAGGCTCGCGCCTCCGGAGCGACGGGGGGAGGCTCGCGCCTCCGGAGCGACGGGGACGGTCTGCTTAGACGGCGACCGGGAGCGGCTCTTCGAGCGCGAGGCCGGACTTGACCCAACCGCGGGTGCCGCCCATGAGGCTGTAAACCTTCTTCAGCCCGTGGGCCACCGCGAGCCGGGCCGCGGTCTGGCTTCGGGTACCGGCGGCACATACGAAAACCACGCCGTCACGGGGAAGCGCCGCCTCCGGCGTGCGGCGAAGCTCCTCCAGGGAAACCGAGCGCGCGCCGGGGATGACGCCTTCGCCGCGCTCGTGAGGTTGTCGCACGTCGACCACTTCGAGATTCTCGTTGGCGATGAGCTCGGCGGCGCGGAGGGCGGGGACGTTCACGAACATGCTTTCCAATATAACGGACAAGTTGCCGTCGGCAAGAGGCGACCGGTGCGTTTGCGCCATTTTACGGCCAATTTGACGCAAACGCACTCCTCTGTGATGACGGAAGTCCAACAGGAAAGGCGAATCGCCGGTATTCGTGGAACGCGGATGACGCGATGCGGCCAAGAATCCCCAAAAAAAGAGACGGAGGGCCAGGCTGAGCCGGACCCTCCGTCATGGCGGATACGCGAACCGGGGCTATTTACCGCGGTCGGCCCACCTGGAGCCGATGCAACGCGGCCGCCAACGCATCGAGATCCTCGCGGGTGTTGTAGGGAGCTAGCGAGGCGCGCACGGTGCTCTCCAGGCCCATGCGGCGCAGGATCGGCTGCGCGCAGTGGTGACCGGAGCGCACGGCGATGCCCTCCTTGTCGAGCAGGCCGCCCACGTCCTCGGTGCGCACGCCATCGAGCACGAAGGAGATGACCCCTGCCTTCTCCTTGGCGTTGCCGATGATGCGGAGGCCGGGCACGCCCCGCAGGAGCTCCTCGCCGTAGCAGCGGAGCTCGTGCTCGTAGCGGTGAATGGCCGGCAGCCCGAGCGCCGTCACGTAGTCGATGGCCGCGCCCAGACCCACCGCGTCGGCGATGTTGCCGGTGCCCGCCTCGAAGCGCGCGGGAGCCGGCTGGTACAGCGTCTTCTCGAAGGTCACGTCGGCGATCATGTTGCCGCCCCCTTGCCAGGGCGGCATGGTCTCGAGCACCTCGGGCTTGCCGTAGAGCGCGCCGATGCCGGTCGGTGCGAACACCTTGTGGCCAGAGAACACGTAGAAGTCGCAGTCGAGGGCCTGCACGTCCACCGGCATGTGAGAGACGGCCTGAGCGCCGTCGACCACGACCCGGGCGCCGTGCCGGTGCGCCATGTGCACCATCTCCTGCGCGGGCACCACCGTGCCGAGGGCGTTGGAGACGTGCGTCAGCGAGACGATGCGCGTCTTCGGCCCCAGGAGCTTCTCGTAGGCGTCGAGGCGAACCTCGCCGTTGTCGTCCACCGGGGCCACGCGCAGGCGCGCGCCCTTCTCGGCGGCGAGGAGCTGCCAGGGGACGATGTTGGCGTGGTGCTCGAGCCAGGTGATGACGATTTCGTCGCCCGGTCCCACGTGACGACGGCCCCAGCTCTGGGCCACCAGGTTGATGGCCTCGGTGGCGCCGCGGGCGAACACGATGTCCTTGGGCGACGACGCATTGAGGAAGCGCCGCACCTTGTCGCGGGCTGCCTCGTAGGCGTCGGTGGAGCGGGCCGCCAGCGTGTGCGCCGCCCGGTGCACGTTGGAGTTCTCGTGCTGATAGAAGTACGAGAGGCGCTCGATGACCGCGTGGGGCTTCTGCGTGGTGGCGGCGTTGTCGAGCCACACCAGCGGACGGCCGTGGACGCGTTCTTGGAGGATGGGGAAGTCCTTCTTCACCGCGTGCGGATCGAAGAGCTCGCCGCTCGAGCGGAGATCGGGGGTGACCTCGGGACTGAACGAGAACAGGTCCGAGGAAGGCACGCCGCCGGAGGCCGCGGGGGCGTGCGGGGGCGCCGCCGGTGCTGGCGGAGCGGCCGCGGAGGGAGCCGGCGCAGGCATGCCCGAAGGCGCGCCTCCGGGCACGGACGGCGTCGAAGCGTCGAACACGCTCGGCACCGCGAAGCCCGCCGGCAATCCGCCGAAGGACGGCGCCGAAGGAGGCTGGGCGGCGCTGGGCAGGGACGGCGAAGCCCCGGGGACGGCCGTAGGAATACCTGCACTCTGCAGGAAGTAGGGCTCCGCCGAGGGCTCGTTGCGGGTCACCAGCGGAATGCCGAAGTGCTCGTGGGCCAGCGTATGAATCGGGCGCAGATCGCTCTCGGTGGGTACGTTGGCGTTGGGGATGGGCGGCCGGGCCACCGGACCGGGCACCGGCGGCAACGTCACCGCCGGCGAAGCGCCACCGGCACCGACCGACGCAAGCGCGCTGGGCAGACGACCGGCGAAGAGCTCATTGGCAAACCGCTGGAGCTCCTTGCCGAGGGCGCCGGCGACGTCCAGAGACGGGTCCGGGGCGCCGATGTTCTCATGCCCGGAGACGTCGGGGCCTCCGGGAGATCGCTCACTTGTAGTCATGGTACTTGTCGACCGAGACGTTCTCGAGCACGCCGAGGGCGTCCTCGGTGAGAACCGCCGCCGAGCAGTACAGAGACACCAGGTATTGCGCCGCGCCGCGCTGGTTGATGCCCATGAGGCGCACCGAGAGGCTGGGGCTCACTTCGCCGGGAATGCCGGGCTGGAACAGGCCGACCACCCCGCGCTTCTTCTCGCCGGTGCGCATGAGGAGAATGTTGGTCTTGCCACCTTCGACCTTGAGCTTGTCGCACGGGATGAGCGGGAGCCCACGCCAGGTGAGGAACGGCGAGCCGAAGAGGGTGGCGGTGGGCGGCGGGACCCCCCGCTTGGTGCACTCGCGACCGACCGCCGCAATGGCCGCCGGATGCGCCACGAAGAACGCCGGCTCCTTCCACACCTTGGCGATGAGCTCGTCGAGATCGTCGGGGG
>JABFRG010000502.1 GCA_013141295.1 Polyangiaceae bacterium | reverse complement strand
CCCGCTCCGCTCCCCCGTCCACGTCGTTCCGTCGCCGCTAACCGCGGATTCCCCTCGAAGGTCATCCCCATGAGCATGCTCCCGACGCGCCTCGCCCTCGCCGCTGCCATTCTGTCAACGCTGGCCACGGGCTGTCTCATCAACGTGGACGACAACCCTCCGCCGCCCACGTACACGTCGTCGACCCCGGACCCGCAGCCGGTGAAGCCGACGGCGCCGATCCTGGCGCGCCTCGACGCGGACAAGACCATGAACGCCAAGGGCGGCGACGGCGTCGGCGTGTTCGTGGAGTACCAGAGCGGCGGCCATTGGCACGTCTGGTGGACCTGCGACACGTCGCTCACCGGTCAGGCCTGCACGTTCACCCATCAGATCACCGGCGGACCGTTCCGCAACATCAAGAGCGAAGGCGCCGGGCGCGACGCCAACGACAGCATCGCCACCACGTCGACCGTCACCTCGGGCGTCGCGGACATGTTCTTCGATACCGATGCCGGCGCGACCATCACCATCCAGAGCACGGTCGCGGGCGCCGACAACGCCGACGGCCGCTACTTCTTCTTCGTGCAAGAGGGCAAGGTCAACGGCGGCTTCGCGGGGCGGCTCTCCAACCCGCTGCAGTTCCAGCCCACGTCTCCCTGATCTCCGTCACCGTCACCGTCGCTCCTTCAGCACCGGGCGAGCTTGGGTCATTCCCGGGTTCGCCCGAGTCCGTTTCCGGCTAGCGACACCGCGCCCGAGGTGAGCGTGCCGCGGAAGGTGCCACTGGAGCCATCGCCCCCCAGGTCCTGGGCGACCGAGAGCGAGAACGGGTAGCGAGCAGCCGCGGGCGGTGACCACGCAAACGAGAAGGTCGCACCCGCCGCGGCCGGCTGGCGGGGGCTGGGCGGCATGCGCTCGCCCGGCGCCAGCTCGTGAACGTCGCTTTCGGACGCGCCCGCAGACAGCGCGCTGCCCGCTTGAAGGGCGGAATCGGAAACGCGGATGTAGCTCGGGTTGCCGAGGAAGTAGGCGCTGTACCGCACCGGGCGCGGCCCCACGTTGCGGACCGCGCAGGCGATGACGTTCGGCGGCGCGGCCCAGCAACCGAGCTGAAGCCCCTCGGGGCTCGCGGGCCCCCATGCCACGGTGGCTGCCGCGGTCGAGGCGGGGCTCGGCGCCGTGGGCGAGGCCTCGCGCCTCGGGAGCGACGGGGAGGTCTTGGCGCACGCCATCGCGAGCGACAGCGTCAGCGCGAGGACGCACCGCATCGGATAGCTACAGACCGAATTGCCGGAGCTTCTTGTGGAGACCCTCGCGGGTGATTCCCAGGAGCTTCGCGGAGGCGGTCTTGTTGTTGGAGTTCTCGCGGAGCGACTCGATGAGGAGCCAGCGCTCCACCTGATCCATCATCTCCTTCAGGGTGCCCTTGGTGGGGCGAATCTTGTCGAGAATGCCTTCGACCTGGCGCACCCGCGGCGAGAGGAGATCGGGCGTCACGAAGGCGCCCGGGTCGACCTGGATCATGAGCCGCTGCACTTCGTTCTGCAGCTCGCGCACGTTGCCGGGAAAGTCGTAGGCCTGGAGGAGCTCCATGGCCTGCTGGGTGAAGCCGGCGATGGGCTTGCCCATCTCGGAGGCAAAACGCGTGAGGAAGTGGTTGGCCAGGAGGGGAATGTCTTCCCGGCGCTCGCGCAGCGGCGGAACGCGCAGCGGGAACACCTTGAGGCGATAGTAGAGGTCCTCGCGGAAGCGACCTTCGGCCACTTCTTTCTCCAGGTTGCGGTTGGTGGCCGCCACGATGCGGACGTTGACCTTCTTCTCCTGGGTGGCGCCCACCGGGCGAATCTCGCCCTCTTGCAGGGCACGCAGGAGCTTCGACTGGAGAGAGATGGGCGTCTCGGTGATCTCGTCGAGGAACAGCGTGCCGCCGTCGGCGATCTCGAAGAGGCCCTTCTTCTCTTCCACCGCGCCGGTGAAGGCGCCCTTCTTGTGGCCGAAGAGCTCGCTCTCCAGGAGGTTCTCCGGCATGGCCGCGCAGTTCTGCCCGACGAAGAGCTTGTCGCGGCGCCGCGAGCGGTAGTGCACGCTGGCGGCCACCAGCTCCTTGCCGACGCCCGTCTCGCCCTCGATGAGCACGGTGACGCGGGTGTCGACCACCTTGTCGAGCTGCTCGATGAGGTGTCGCATGGCGTTCGAGGAGCCGATGATCTCCGGCATCTGGTTCTTGCTGCCGGTTCGTCGCTCTTGCTCGCGCGTCTTGAGGAAGGCGTTCTCCTTCTTCAGGCGCTCTTCGGCGATGCGCAGCCGCTGGAGCAGGCGCGCGTTGGCCACCGCCAGCGAAGCGTTGTGGGCAAGCACCGCCATGACGTCGATGTCGGCGGCGGCGAACATGCCCTTGCTCTCGCGGTTGTCGAGCTGGAGCACGCCGAGGATCTCCTCGCCACGCCAGAGCGGGACGCCCATGGTGGAGCGAATCTGCGCGCCCACGATGGACTCGGTCTGCCCCACCTCGGTGGGTGCGTCGGCGGCGAGCACCACCGCGCGCTCGGTGATGACCTTGCGGAACACGCTGCGCGTCACCGGAATGGGCCCGGCGGGGGCGGCTTCCTGGCCGCGGAGGCGCGTCATCACCGGCACGTAGCCGGAGACCGCCTGCTTCTGATCGTCTTCGTCGTCCTTGAGGATGATGGTGACGTGGGTAGCGTTGGGGACCACGTCGAAGGAGGCCTCGGTGATGGCCACCAGCACCTCGTTGAGGTCCTGGGCGGCGCCGATGCGCTTCTGCGCGGCATACAGCGCCGGGAGGCGGCTCTGGTCCTTCTCGACCACCGCCGGCTTCAGGTCGGCGATCTTCCGGAGGGCGAAGATCTGCGCGTCCTGCGGGTCTTCCGAGAGCTGCACGCCGAGACGCACGCCGCGGTCTTCCGGCCCCAGCACCAGCACGTCGCCGTCCTTGAGGGCGACGCTGCGGTTCACCGAGTCGTCCACCGGCAAGCGCTCGTCGCCGCGCACCACCACCGTGCCGTTGGTGGAGCGAAGGTCGACCAGGACGATACTTTCGCCGGAGTTCACGATACGTGCATGTTCCCCGGAGACGATCTCGTCGGGGAGCACGACGTCGTTCCCCTCGGCGCGGCCGAGACGAACGACGTCGTTTGCGGACTCGAAGGTCTGCCCCTTGAGCCGACCTTCCTGGATCGTGAAGCGAATCACGGCAGCGCGCGGGCCCGGAGCTTGAGCGCGACCTTGGCCAGCGCGTCGTCGGCGCCGATGAGCTCCTTGTTGCCGGCGGCGAGATCGCTCTCGACGATCTTCTCGAGGGCCTTGGCGGTCGCCTCGTCGCCGGGCGGCGACAGGTGGTCGATGGCCTCGGCGACGTCCAGACGAATGGCGCCGTCCTTCACCTTGTCGAGCTTGGCCACGAGATCGCCGCGGGTCTTCTCGTTGCCGTAAGCGGCGGCCATCCAGCTGGCCTTGACCGCTACGTACTTCGCGGTGTCGGGGGTGGCGGGGACCGGCTGGTCGAGGAGGCCCACGTAGCAGGCCGCGTCTTCCTTGCACTGGGTGAGCGCCTTGTTGGCGTTCTCGAACATGGCCTTCTCGCGGGGCGTACCGAACTTGCCGACCGCCGCCTCCACGTCCTTCACGTGGGCCGGGCCCATGAGCTTGATGCTCGCCTCGAGCGCGTAGAGGTGGATGGCGTCGGCTTGCTCGCCCTTGGCGGAGGTGATCTCCTTCAAGAGCCAGGTGGTGAGCGCCGGCTGGTAGAAGTGCGAGGCCGCCTGGCAGAGCGCGGCGTGGGCGTCGACGCCGCCGAGGAGGGCGATGGCCGAGTTGGGGGCGATCTTGCCGTAGGCGCCGAGGAACGCGTCGGTGACCTTCTTGTCGGAAGGGAAGCGGATGAGCGCCTGGGCCATGACCGTACGCTGGGTGTCGGTGGTGGCCTTGTTGATGGCGTCGATGATGGCGTCTCGGCCGGCCGGGCGCGAAAGCCAGGCGAGGGTGTCGGCGACGATGGCGAGGTGGGTCTTCTCGGCGCCGAAGGCTTCGCCGAGCTTGGCGAAGTCGGGATCGCTCCCGTTGAGGGCGCCGATGAGGAGCGGCTCGGCTTCCTTCGGCATCTTCATGAGCGCGTTGTTGACCACGCCGCGGAGGTCTTGCTTCTGCGGGGTGAGCAGCACGGTGACGAGCGCCTTGGCCGCGCCGGTGTACTTGAGCTCGCTGATGATGCGCACCGAGGTGGCCTGCCAGAACTGGATCTGGTCCATGCCCTCGGAGGGGTTCTTGGGGTCGGTGACCTTGCCGGCGAGCTTCTCGGCGGCCTTGGGGCCGTACGAGGTGTGCTTGACGGCGAGCACCGCGTCGGCGAGGTCCTTCACCAGGTTGATGGACTTGGCCTTGGACGGCTGGAACTTGGCGAAGCAATTCCATAGCGCGTCGATGGCGGTCTGGTCGGTGGCCTTGCCCTCCTTGGCGAGGCCGGTCATGGCCTGGGCGGCGTAGCGCACGTCGTCGTCGTTCTTACCCGGCTCGAACTCGTTGAAGGCCTTGGAGAACGCCGGCATGGCCCGGGGATCGCGGGTGTCGGCGATGAACTTGATGAGCTCCTTGCGGGTCTTCTCGTCCAGCGACGTGCCGGTGTACTGCTTGGTGAGGGGCTCCACGATCTTGTCGAGGAGCTCCTTCACCTTGGGGTCGGACCGGTTCTTGTTGGCGTCGGTCATCGCCTTCTCGAACATGCCCGAGAGGCGCTGGATGGCGGTGGCGCGCTGTGCGGGATCGTCCAGGCGCTTGACCCAGGTCTCCGGCGCGTTCTCGTCGGCGCAGGCGACCATGGTGGTGGAGAGCGCGACCGCGCCTCCGGTAGCGAGCGAGAGGGGCATCAGAGCGAGAGACAACCGGGCGACAAAGCTCGTCTTCATGGGTCCTCCGAAGGAGCGGGCAGACTCCGCAAGTGCGAGTGCCCAAGGGCGCGTAGATCGCGGCAGAAACGGACGGTATTCGGTGCGCAAGGGGGTGTCAACGACCGGTCACACTGTTCCAATAGGCAAGGAATTCTGCGGCGGTGCGCGACTCGAAGGGGATCCGGTAGAAACCAAGGTCGCCGTGGGGGGCCAGTAGTACTCTGCTAAAACGGACGCGAAATTATGCGCCATTCGTGGGCCAATTCGCGCTTGTTCGAGGGTCATCCGTTCTGAACCTTGACTGCATCCGTTATAACGGATATGGTTCCTTCATGACCTCGAGGGCACCATGCGCATCGGTTGGGTAGGCGGCCTTCTCCGCGCCCGGGTCGAGCTCGAGGAGACGGCGGCCGCAGCCGGTCACGAGCTCGAGGTCCACTCCGGCGACGTTCGCGGGCGTGGTGCCCAGGAGCTCTCGAAGGTGGTGGATCGCTGCGACGTGGTGGTCATCGTCATCGAGGTCAACAGCCACGGCGGCGCCCTCCAGGCCAAGCATCTGGCGCGGCTCCGCGGTCGACCGGCGGTGGTGGTGCGGCGCTCGAGCAGCTCCACCTTGCGGCGGGTCATCGCGTCGCTGGAGGCGACCGCGGCGTGAAACATTTGGCTCTCGACCATCGTGGGGATGGCTCGGTCCGAGGGCGGACCGTGGAAACCGGGTTCGAATCCCGGGGGAGCCGCCAACGGACCAAGAAACGCGCCACGTTCTGGAACGCCGGAAGGCCGCCGCCGCTGCCCTCCGCGTTCCGTAGAGGAGATCCCATGAGCTTGAACCTGGGCAGCCTTGCCCCCGACTTCGTACAGAGCTCCACCGCTGGGCTCATCGAGCTCCATCGATGGGCGGGCGGGAGCTGGGTGCTGCTCTTCTCGCACCCCAAGGACTTCACGCCGGTCTGTACCACCGAGCTCGGCTACGTCGCCAAGCTCAAGGGCGAGTTCGAGAAGCGAAACGCCAAGGTGCTCGCGCTGAGCGTCGACGACGTGGCCTCGCACACGGCGTGGGTGAAGGACATCGAAGAGACCCAAGGCGCGCGAGTGACGTTTCCGATCCTGGCCGACGTGGACCGCAAGGTCTCCACGCTCTACGGGATGATTCATCCGCAAGCGAACGATACGCTGACGGTGCGCTCGGTGTTCATCATCGACCCCAACCGAAAGATACGTGCAACCCTCACGTATCCCGCCAGCTCTGGACGGAACTTCGACGAGATCTTGCGGCTCCTGGACTCGCTGCAGCTCACCGATAGTCACCAGGTGGCCACCCCCGCCAACTGGAAGCACGGCGACGAGGTGGTGATCGTGCCGTCGCTCACCGATGTGCGCGTGCTCCACGAAAAATTCCCGAAGGGGTACCGGGCGGTGAAGCCGTATCTGCGGCTCACCCCCGACCCCTCGGTCAAAGCTCCTGAGGCACCCAACCCGAGCCGTTTTAGAGAGGACGTAGCGGGCGGGTAGCCTCCGGTTGAACAGGGATCTTCGCGACTCGGCTCTCCCCTCATCGCGAAGGTCTGCGTTCGGCGCGGGGATCATGGCTCCTCCAGGTCATGGTCCCCGCGTTTTTTTCTCCCGCGACGCAGCGAGATCGGCGCAAGACGGCCAATGGCCACTGCGCGATGCTTCGTCTTCGAACCACGCTCATGGTGTGCGGGCTGCTCCTGGTGAGCTGCGGGGGCATTCGCGTGCTCGCCCGCAGCGAGACCGGTGGGCAGCTGGCGCTGAGCGGCGACCACGACGACGCCATGGACGATGCGGTGGCCGAGATGGAGCGGGTGTGCGGACCGGGCCGGTACCGGGTGGTGGAAGAGCGCCCGGCCCCGCTGGTCTCGGCACGTGGGGGCCGACGCGCGCGGGTGGGGACCCACCATCACATTCCCAGGATTCCTCATCACACCCACCACGGCCATGGGGCGCCCGCGCCGGAAGTTTGGCTCACCTACGAATGCGTGCAAGATGCAGACGCAGGAGCCCGCGCGGAACGGCACGTGGTCGCCCGCCGCGTCTTCTGACTCAGCGGAGAAGCTGACGGTAGAGCGCGAGGTAGCGATCGGCCATGTGGTCGACGCTGAAGCGCGCCGCCACCGACGCGCGACAGGCGGCACGGTCGATCTCGCCGATGCGAGCCACCGCGTCCACCGCGCCCTCCACGTCGTCCACCAGGAAGCCGGTGACCCCGTGCTCGATGAGCTCGGGCATGGCGCCGCGGGCGAAGGCGATGACCGGCGTCCCGCAGGCCATGGCCTCCACCACCGAGAGACCGAAGGGTTCGTCGAAGGAGATGAGATGAAGGAGCGCGCGAGCGCCGCCCAGGGTGCGCGTGCGAACCTCACCGCCCACCGGGCCGTCGTAGACCACGCGCGTGCCGTCGATGGCGGGCGCCACGCAGCGCGCGTGATACTCCGCGTCCTGGACGATACCGGCCATCACCAGGCGACGGCCGGTTCGCTTCGCGACCTCGATGGCCTCGGCGGCCCCCTTGTGCGGGTGGATGCGGCCGAAGAAGAGGAGATCGTCGGTACCGGCAGGGTCGAAGGAAAACGCGTCGAGGGGGATGCCGTGGTGGATGGTCGCGGCGTAGCGAAGCTCCGGGTGGCGGTCGGCGTCGCTGATGGCCACGTAGGAGACCCGCTCTTGGTAGCGCTGGTACACCGGCACGATGCGCGGTGAGGAGAAGCCGTGGATGGTGGTGACCATGGGCGTATCCACCAGCCGCGAGAAGGCCAGCGGCACGAAGTCCGCCTGGTTGTGGATGAGATCGAACTCCCGGGCGCGCTCGAAGACGTGCGCCACGTGCAGGGCTTCCCAGACCTTGGCGTCGATGCTCGGGTCTTCCGAATAGGGACGCGGGCAGACCGCGGCGAGCGTGCCGGCCGTCTCCGAGTCGGCGGTGGCGAAGAGCGTCACGTCGACGCCGCGGGCGACGAGCGCCTCGGTGAGCAAGCTGGTGACCAGCTCCCACGGGCCATAGTGGCGAGGCGGGGTGCGCCAAGAGATCGGGGCGAGCATGGCAATGCGCATGGGATCTTTCAGGCCTCGAGCGATGGCGCGAGGATGAGCCCCTCGTCGGGACGAAGGTGGAGCGTGGTCGACGAGGGCGGCGAGGGATCGCCGGGAACGGTGGAGAGGAGCACGCGCGCCGACGCGGCCCACGCCGGCAGGGTGAAAGACTGGGGCGTGGCGCCGAGGTTGAGGGCGACCACCAGGCGTTGGGCCCCGTGCCCGCGCACGTAGCCGAGCACGTCACCTTGCACCGGAAGCAGGGACCATTCGCCCCGCGACAGCGCCGGATACGCGCGCCGGAGCGCCAGGAGGCGACGGTAGAGCGAGAGCGTCGACTCGCGATCGGCCCACATGCGCGCGACGTTGCGCGTGGGCCAATCGTCGTGGAGCGGCAACCACGGAAGCGCGCTCGAGAAGCCGGCGTGGCCTTCGGCGTTCCAGGCCATGGGCGTACGGCTCGGGTCGCGCCCCAGGCCCAGGCCGGGCTCGCGCAGCTCGCGTGGATCCTGCACCGATGCCGCCGGAACGTGCACCGCGCCGATGGCCAACTCGTCGCCTTGGTACAAGGTGGGGGTGCCGCGGAGGGTCAGGAGGAGCATCGCCGCCACCCGCGCTTGCGCGTCGCCGCGCCGGGCTGCGATGCGCGGTGCGTCGTGGCTTCCGAGCACCCAGTTGGGCCACGCGCCCTCGGGCAGCGCCGCCTCGTACGCGCCGACGAGATCGGCCAACCCCGCGGCGGTCCACTGGGCCGGCGTCGCATCGACCAGGCGAAAGTTGAACGGCAGGTGAATCCCCTCCCCGTCGGTGCCGTAGTACCGCATGGATCGCTCGAGCGGCAGGCACACCTCGCCGATGAGCACGCGCGCGCCGAAGCGGTCGGCGATGCGGCGCATCTCGGCGATGACGCCGTGCACCTCGGGCTGGTCGGTGGAGCACGTCTGCAAGACCCGATGCATCTCGCCGCGCCCCGGCCGGTAGTCGGGGTTCGGCGGGTTGTCGCGGAAGTCCGCGGCCTTGAAGATGTGCCACAGCACGTCGATGCGAAAGCCGTCGACACCGCGCGCGAACCAGAAGCGCAGCACGTCGAACATGGCGCGTTGCACCTCCGGGTTGCGCCAGTTGAGGTCTGGCTGCTCCTTCAGGAACGCGTGCGCATAGTACTGCCCGGTGGCTTCGTCCCAGGTCCACGCGGGCCCGCCGAAGTCGCTGATCCAGTTGTTGGGTGGGCCGCCGCCCGGCGCTGCATCGCGCCACAGGTACCAGTCGCGCTTGGGGCTGGTGCGCGCGCTACGGCTTTCGAGGAACCAGGGATGCCGGTTCGAGGTGTGGTTGGGAACGTAGTCGAGGATGATCTTGAGACCGCGCGCGTGGGCCGCGGAGAGCAGGCGATCGAAGTCGGCCAGCGTGCCGAAGCGCGGATCCACCTCGCAGTAGTCGGCGACGTCGTAGCCGAAGTCGGCCATGGGCGACGGGTACATCGGCGAGATCCACAAGGCGTCGACCCCGAGATCCGCCAGGTAGTCGAGGTGCTGTTCGATGCCCGCCAGATCACCGATGCCGTCGCCGTTGGTGTCCTGGAACGACCGCGGGTACACCTGGTACACGACACCCCACTGCCACCAGGCGGCGCTCACGGGGTGCCCCTGCGCAAGGAGCGCTGCGACAAGACCAGGCGAGGCACGAGGCGAAGGTCTTTCTGCAGCGGGCGCCCGCGTGCACATCGAGGTGAAGAGCGCGGATCGAGCGATTCACCATCTCCCGGCGAGCGCCCCAGGGGAAGCGAATACGTGGGTCTTCGACCGATCAGCGCACGGCGTAGCGGGTGACGAGGGCGCGGGCGCCGCGATAGGTGCCCAGCTTCTGCGCGGCTTCGCCGAGGGTGCGCCAGCGGACCTTGTCGAGAAAGAGCACCAGCGTGTAGGCGCCAGGAGCGAGCGGCGAGAGGACCTTCATGTGGAAGCTCACGCCGTTGAGGCACGCCTGGCCGCCGGAGTCGGCGGTGACGCGCGCGGGCACCGGCTCTCCTGTCGCGTCGGCGAAGAGCTTCCAGCTCTCCGCGTCGACGCCCGAGAGCTCCTTCAACTTCGGTTCTTCCTCGGCCGGCCCATCGGCCCGCAACAAGAATGTCGCGTTGGCCTCCAGCGGCGTGCGACCGCTGTCGTCGGGACGCGGCGCCGAGTAGCCTTCTCCTTGCATCACCCGGAGCGCGCCGTCGCAGTAGCCACAAGCAGAGAGAACCGTCACCGCCGTGGCCGCGACCAGCCCGCGCACGCGGCTCATGGCGAAGGCGGATCGGCGAGATCGAACACCTGGACGAGCTGGTCGGTGTCGCCGCTCTGGACCGACGATCCGAGCTGCCGCGAGGAATTCCTGCCGAGACAGTGAAAGCTCCCGGCAGCGGTTGGATCCGAGCGCAGCGCCAGGCACATGTGGTCGGGCCCGAGCGCCCAGGTGTAGGGGGCCTGTCCCGGCGGCAACACGTTCGTGGGGGAGGGCGCGCCCACGAACGCCGCTCCCAGGTACACGGTACCCCACTGAAACGCCGCCCCCGTCGTGTCGACCACGGCGCCGTGATCATTGAGAACCGCGAGCGACATGGAGCGGACGGTTCCCCCCGCGGTCAGAGGTGTGGGTCGCGGGTTCGCGCCCCCGAAGCCTCTTGCGAGCGATCCCCAGCAATAGGTGGGGCCCGCAGAGGTCTGCGCGCATGCCGACGATCCGCCTGCCCAGATGCGGGAGATGCCTTCGAGCGGTTGCCCTTGGGGGTCGAGCACCGTGACCGTGTCGTGCTCCCCGAGGGTGCGGCCATCACCGAGTCGGCCACCGAGGGTGGAGCCCCAGCAGAAGGCCCGGCCCGCCTTGCCCAGCGCGCACGAGACCGCGTCGCCGGCGGCGATGGCCACGATGTCCCCGGGCGCGGAGGCGATCTCGGCGGGGCCCGATTGTGGCAAGGTGGTCAGAGGATTCGATTCGCCGTTGCTGTTGCGACCCCAGCAGAACGGCCGAGCGTCGCCCGACGCACGGCTCGCCACCGCGCAGGTGTGGTACGGCCCAGCGGTCACGTTTCGCCATCCGTTGAAGTTCTTCGGGACCTCGATGCGAAAGGGCACCTGCGCTTGCAGGGGCGCGGCGCCGGTCAGCTGCCCCTCGCCATTGGCACCCCAGCAGAACAGCTCACCGGCGACGGAGACCGCGCAGGTGTGCGCGACCCCGGCGGCAATCTGAGCGATACGGGGCTCCGGGCCGGCATCGTTGCCGAACGATACGCTCTCCGCCCGGAACTCCTGCGGCGGGGCTTGTCGCAGGGCCACGCCGAGCCGCGTGAAGTTGCCCCAGCACCGCACCGAGCCCGAAGCGAGGAGCGCACACGAATGCTCCTGCCCGAGGGCGAGCTGGGTCCCTCCGCGGGCCTGCGCGTCCGGGGTGCCCGCGTCGTTCGTCGTCGACGTCTCGGTCGTCCCCGTGTCGGTCGAGGCATCGCCAGCCAGCGTATCGTCGGGGCCGGAGAAGGATTCGCAGGCGCCCATCATCATCGACGGAGCCAGCACGCACCCGAGCCACCATCGACGCATCCGACCATGGTACCGAACTCCCGCGAACCGCGCACCCGGGAACGGCGCAGCGAGCTCAGCCGGGGGGACGAGCCGGCTTTTTGCTGGCCTGGATGAATGCGCGAATCTTCGGGTCGTTCTTCATGGAGCGCGGGTAGTAGAGAAAGAGACCGGGCACGCGCGGCGACGCGTGCTCGAGGACCAGCTCGACGTCGCCCTTGCGAAGGGCCTCTTTGGCGGTGGGCTCGTCGATGTACGCGATGCCGAGCCCCATGCGCGCGGCCTCCAGCGAGGCGCTCATGCCCTGGAGCACCAGCCGGCCCCGCGGCGGCACCACCACGTCCTTGCCGTCCACCGTGAGCTCCCAGCGATAGATGGCGCCGGTGGAGAAGCGCATGCCGATGCACTCGTGATCGCCGAGATCGTCCACCGTGCGCGGACGGCCGCGCCGACGCAGGTAGGCGGGCGAGGCCACGAGCACGAAGCGGAACGGCTTGCACAAGCGAGTCGCCATCATGCCGTCGGCGAGCGACTCGTGCAGCCGGATGCCGGCATCGAAGCCCGCTGCGACGATGTCGACGAAGCGGTCTTCCACCGCCAACTCCACCGAGGCGTCGGGGTTGTCCTCGAGAAACGCGGGCAGCGTGGGCATCACCACCGAGAGCACCGCGATGCGCGGGACGTTGAGGCGCAGCACACCGGTGACGCCGCGGCCGGAGACCGGCAGCTCTTCCAGCGCCAGCGCGGCAGCGCGGAGGGCCGGCCCGGCGCGGGAGGCCAGGCGATCGCCCGCCTCGGTGAGCCGTACGGAGCGGGTGGTGCGGGCGAAGAGCGGCGTGCCGACCCGCTCTTCCAGGCGCTTGACCGCCTGGCTCACGGCCGAGGCGGTGACGCCCAGGCGCTGGGCGGCGCGGCTGAAGCTGCGATCTTCGGCCACCGCCACGAACGCCTCGAGAATGGCCAGGTTGGAGTCTCGCATGGCTCGTACGATACCGGGGGATTGCGTAGCTCAGGTAATGAATATCATGTCGTGAAACCGCTAGTCGACGCTCCCTCCCAGGGGCATGCTGGGCCCACACGACGAAGGGAGATTCCAATGCGGAAGCGGGCAATCGGTACGATGGAAGCTTCGGTGCTCGGCCTGGGCTGCATGGGCATGAGCTGGGCCTACGGCGCGGCCGACGAGAATGAATCGAAGCGCACGCTCGACGAGGCGGTGGCGCTGGGCATCGACTTCTTCGACACCGCCGAGGTGTACGGGCCGTACACCAACGAGGAGCTCCTGGGGAAGTACCTCGCGGGCGTGCGCGGCAAGGTGAAGATCGCCACCAAGTTCGGGTTTGCCATCGCCGACGCCGCCAGCCCGGCCGGCGCGCTTCGCGGCCTCGACAGTCGGCCCGCGAACGTGCGGCGCGCGTGCGAGGGCTCGCTGCGGCGACTGGGCGTCGAGACCATCGATCTCTACTACCAGCACCGGGTGGACCCCAACGTTCCCATCGAGGAGACGGTGGGCGCCATGGCCGAGCTGGTCAAGGAAGGAAAGGTCCGCGCCCTCGGTCTCTCGGAGGCCAGCGCCGGTACCTTGCGGCGCGCCCACAAGGTGCACCCGATCGCGGCGCTGCAGTCGGAGTACTCGCTGTGGGAGCGCGATCTGGAGCGGGAGATCCTCCCGACGTGCCGCGAGCTCGGCATCACGCTGGTGGCCTATAGCCCGCTCGGGCGAGGCTTTCTCGCGGGCAAGACCGAGCAGCCGGCGGCCGGCGATTTTCGCGCGACCTTGCCGCGCTTCAGCGAAGAGAACCGGGCCGCCAACGCGCGCTTCCTCGAGGCCATCGACGCGGTGGTGAAGAAGCACGACGCCACGCGGGCGCAGGTGGCCCTGGCCTGGGTGCTCTCGAAGGACGTGGTGGCCATCCCCGGCGCCAAGAAGCTGAATCACCTGCGCGACAACGTCGGCGCGGCGTCGCTCGATCTGGGCGCGGCAGACCTCGCGTTCCTCGACCAGGCCTGCGCGCCGGGCTCGGCCCAGGGCTCGCGTTACAGCGAGACCAGCGGACGCTGGGTCGACCGGACTCCGTAGCCCGACTCAGGGAAACGCGGGCGAGGCGGCGTTGTCGGCCTCGCCCGAGCCGCCGACGTCGGCGCCCAGGGCCCAGTCGGTGTCTTGCCGAAGGAACTTGTAGGCGAAGGGGCCGGCTGGGAGCTCGCTGGTGACGAGCGCGACCCCCGCCGACGAGGGAAACCCCGGCCAGCCCTGATCCCAGGAAAGAGGCGCGCGATTGCCACGCACCGAGAGCGGCGCCGGGAACGTACCGCGCGCCACGATGCGTGTAAGCTTCACGGGAACCGGCGTCGAGGCCACGTACCGCACCAGCACGCCGGGATGGTCGGAGACCGCGGCGGCCCCCTCGAAGAGGACCTTGGAGGCCTCGCGGGTGAAGGGCGCGCTGCGGTGGACGAACACGTGGTCGATGCGCTGGGTGCTCGCACTTCCACTGGTCTCGGCGAAGCCGAAGTCGCGCAGTGCCTGCGGAGCAGGGTCGGCGCTGGTGGCGTTGAAGTCGCCGGCCACCAGCACCGGCAGGGCCACGGCGCCGCCGCCCAGATCGAGCGCGACGCGCTCCGCGTCGGCTTCGAACACTGCAGCGCCGGCGGCCTCGCGCGCTTGAAGCCCACGCGCGACGGGCGTGGAGTAGTCGAGGTGGACGGTGTACACGCGCACCGACAGCGAAGCGCGCTCCGGCGTGCTCATGCGCGTCGCGACGGTGGCGCCGAGCGTGACGCGCCGGAGCGGACCTTGCACGCGATGAACCGTTTCGTGGGGCGACGAGAGCGCGCCGCGGGAGAAGATCGCCACGCTCTCGTCGGCCGCGTCGGGCGTGCCTTCCCAGGCTCGATGGGCGAACGCGGCAACCGACGACCACGACGTGCCGGTGGCCTTGCCGAGGGCGTCCGTGAGCATCGTTCGCGCGTCGGCGCCGGGCATCGAGCAGACCTCTTGCGCGAGCACCACGTCCACGTCCTCGGTGGCCACCGCGCTCGCGATGGCCGCAAAGCGATCCTGGTTGGTGGCGAAGACGGTCCCCTCGGTCTTCAGGCAGTGAAGATTGAGGGTGAGCACCGTGAGCTTCCCGCCTAGCAGACCAGGAGACACGTCGGCCTCGACACCGCCATCGGTGGCGGCCGGCGCGGCGTCGTTCACCGGGGGCGTAGACGCATCGCTCGCGCCCCCCGAGGAGGCCTTCTGCCCGTCGGAGGACGCCGACGAGCAGGCGGCAAGGAGGGCGAGCGCAGCGATCGCGCGACGGAGCATGCGCGGAACCTAGCTCGGATCTTCCAGCGGCGCCCGCGGAACCCGAACGCGAGCGATGACCTCCCCGGCGCGCGCCAGGCGAGCGTTCAACGGGGCGGTGCCCAGGGGAGCGTGTAGCGCGACTTGGGGGCACAACGAACGTACGGGTTGTGGCCGGCATAGCCGCTGCCCCAGTTCGGCACCAGCTTGGCCTCGCCGATCTCGCCGTAGCGACCCCAGGTCATCACGATGTACTTCCACTCGTTCGAACGTGTGTCGAAGCGCGCGCCCACCACGGTCACCCAGTGGGCCGAGGTGCCGCCCATGCCGATCATGATGTTGACCGGGCGCCCGGCCACCACCGATTCGCGGAGGAACGCGGTGCTCTCGGCGTGGTCGTAGTCGCAGGCGAGGGCGGGAAAATCGCGGTCGAAGTAGATCTCCTGACGGTTCGGCAGGGTGCCCACCGCCGAGTGAACGCCGCCCTCGTAGGCGGTTTGGGGCGACACCAGCGTGCCGTACATGAGGAGCAGGTTCGACGCCGACGTGGGGCCGCACATGCCCTTCTCTCCGAACCACCCGCGGGAGTCCGGCTGGTTCCAGGGTTTCTTCGGGAGCCCCGCCGGCGTGGCGATTCGCGCGATGTCGAGGGACGCCGAAATGTCGGCTTCGCCGCTGTCACCATCCCCGTCGTCAGGGGCGGCGTCGGCGCCGGCACACCCCGCTACGAGCACGATCGACGAAAGCAGGAGCGGGAGTAGAAGGAGCGCGCGGCGGCGTGAGGCCATACGAAGCCCATGATACCCCAGCTTGCGCCAGCGGCTCCTCGGGTTTTTGCGGCACGCTCGGGGCTGAGCGTGCCGCGAACGAGACCTTCCGGCCCCATGAACAATCCGGGCTCGGGCTCGGGTTTCGCGCCGACGTGGGTCTAACGGTACGGGGAGCGCGCCGGGAGGCTCCCGCGGAGCGCGATGGCCCAGTCGAAGAGCCCATCGAGCACCGGGAGCACGACGTGCGGGTCTTCGAGGGCGCCGTCGCTGCGACCCACGAGGACGAGACGGCCGTCCCCGGTCACCGTCGTTTCCAGGTGGGGAAAGAGCGCGCGAAGCGGGCCGAGCGCCGCGCTCTCTCGCGCCGCGGTGAGCGACGCTCCCGCCGGGAGGGGCTCGTCGAAGTGCACGGCCAGCTCCGTGCCGATCTTCTCCGCGTCGCGCACCACCGTGAGATCGAAGGTAAAGGAGCAGGCTTCGTCGACGCCACCACGTCGAACGCGACGAACGCGGGCGAGCGCAGGGAGGTGCGGCAAGAGCATCGCCTGCTCCGCAGCGGCCAGGTCGCGCCAGGCAGCCCGCGCGGCTTCGGTCATGTCCGGAGGAAACGGCAGATCGGCGATGGCCTCCGCCACCCGGCCCGCATGCGTTCGTGCGACGTCGGCGAGGGCGACGAGGACGCCCTCCCGCTCCTCGGCCGGCTCGACCACCTCGAGCGACGCGTCGTCGAGGACCACCTCCCCTGCCCCCGCGAACGGTTCGAAGAGGCGCGCGAAGAACCGAGCCAGGTCCTCGCCCGTGAGATGCTCGGGTGCGCCGTCGCAGCGAAGCAGGAAGCCCGTGGCAATGCGCTCGGGAAGAAGCGGAGATCCGCGAAAACCTTCGAGGAGGCCCAGCGGGCGGAAACGGATGCCCAGGTGCAGCGAAGGAAAGGCGAGTCGAACGCGAATCAAGTCCGCCTTGTGCAGGGCGTACGAGAGCGCGAAGACCACGTGCGCTTCCTCGCCGGTAACGATGGTCGGCGCCTCGCCCGCGAGGGCCCCCATCTGCGCCGCCACCTGCGCCGCGAGCTTGCGACGGGCGCCGGTTCCCACGTCGAGATCCACCGGCTCGGCCTCCAGGAGCGTAGAGCCAGCGGGGAGCGCGCGGAGCGGCACCACCATGGTGGAGTCCATGCCCCAGGTGTCGAGCGAGAGCTCCAGCGTCGCCCCCGCTTCCACGTACGTGCCGTGGTAGTCGGCCACCAGCCCGCCGGTCTGCAGCTCGAACGCCACGGCGTCGCCTGCCAGGAGCGCTTCGCGGGGAAATCGCACGACGGCAAGCTCCGTCGAGCGACGGCGCGTGTCTCCCACGTGGCTCCGCACTCGCTGCGAGAGCGCCACCGACAGCGTACGGAACGTCACCTCTGCGCCCGCCACGAGCGCGACTCGACCGCGAAGGACTTCACCGCAGACCACGGTGCTGGAGTCGAGGCCGACGTCGAGGGCGAGCTGGAGGTGGAAGTCCGACGACGATCGGATGCGATGGGGCACCGCCGTCTCCCGGC
>JABFRG010001274.1 GCA_013141295.1 Polyangiaceae bacterium | reverse complement strand
CTCCCCACACTCGATCTTCCAAGCCCGGCGCGGCGCGTGTTGACCGAAGCGGATCCCGGTGGGAGAGTTTTTGCCGAGGTTCATCCATGCGCGCTTCTGCTCTCTTGTCTCTCTTGGCCTTGAGCTCTCTGGCTGCCTGCGCCATCGGCGGCGAGTACCGCCATCGCACGCGCGGCTGCGACACCGACTACGACTACGACTGCGGCCCCTACGGCGGTAGCTCCAGCGGATCGAGCGGCACCGTCTACGACGCCGGCAAGGTCGACGCGCGCCCGGTCGACGCCGGGACCGATGCGCGCCCCACCGATGCAGGGCGAGACGCGGCCGATGCCTCGCGCGACGGCGCGGTGGACGCGGCGCCCGATCGCGATCCGTGCCTCGGTGTGGTCTGCGAATCCAACAACGGAACCTCCACCTGCGTGGGCGGCGCGTGCGTCATCGTGGCCTGCGACCCGGGCTACGGCGACTGTGACGGCAACGCGGCCAACGGCTGCGAACCGTTCTCCACGTTCTACCAGGACGCCGACGGCGATGGTCACGGCGTGGGCAACGGCGCTACCGCCGCGGCATGTGCGGCCCCCGCGGGCTTCGCCGCCACCACCGACGACTGCGACGACACCGACGGTCGCGCCTACCCGGGGCAGACCACCTCGTACGGCACGCCTCGCCCCAGCGGCAGCTACGACTTCGACTGCGACGGCGCGGAGACGCAGCTCAACACGCGCATCGATCCGCAGCAGTGCCTGTGCACCGGCGGCGTGTGCGCCATCAGCCGCGGCTGGAAAGACACCGTGCCGGGCTGCGGCGTCGCCGCGGACTTCGCGCTCGATCCGATCACGCCCGACGCTTGCGACATCCACTACGTCTCGCAGACCCAGGTCTGTCGCTGACGCGAAACTTCAGCGGCGGAGCGCGAACAGGCTGTTGTCTCGGATCCAGAGCGCGTAGTCGGCGGTGAGGGTGACGCTGCTGGGCGCGTCGTCGGCGGCGCCCACCGATACCGCCGCGCCGCCGTCGCGTGGAATGCGCCGGAGCGCGCCGGCGCTCGGCGAGAGGTAGTAGATCTCGCGCGCGTCCATGGCGAGCTGCGAAAAGCGATCGTTCGCTCCGACCTTGGGCAGCGGGCGCTGCTCGTTGCTGCCGGAGCGGGTGGTGATGACCACGTTGGAGGCGGTCCACGCGATGAATCCCGCGTCGTCGCCGGTCAAACCGGTGGGGCGCGCCTGTCCGGGCTTGATCGAGATCGCGTCACTGGCGCCGCCAAAGACGTTGGTGGCGCGGATGAGGTCGCCGTTGGAGTCCGGGTCCACCAGGAAGAAGTAGACGTCGTCGCCGTTGGTCCACATGTAACGGGCGCTGCGGCCGGGGCCGTTGGCGACGAACCTTTGTACCGGCCCGCTCGGGCTACCGCCGATGACCACCCGGTATCCGTTGAACATGGGGGAGCCCGCTCGCTGCAGCAGGTAGGCGATGCGGGTGTCGGCGCCGATGTCCGTGGCCACCACGCCGGCGATGGTCTCGTTGGCGGCGGCGTTGAACACCACGGTCGCGGCGCCGGCGTCGGTGGCGTCCTTCGGGAGCGCATAGATGGCCTGGCTCGTTCGGTAGATGTAACCGTTCTGCGTCACCGCCAGATCGTAGACCGCGGGGAGGGGAATCTTGGTGATCCGTCGGGAGGCGCCGGCGTCGGGCGCCGCCAGATCGGCGCGGAAGATCTTGGTGGCGTCGGGCGTGCGCACCATCCACGAGACGATGCTGCCCTCGACCACGATGTTGTCGGGGTCGCCCCGCTCGCCCACGATGCTCAGGGCCTGGCAGAAGCCGCCGCCGCAGGTCGGCTCCTTGCAAGCGAGCGTGCACACCCCGCAGTTGCGCGGATCGCTCTTGAGGTTGACGCACGCGCCGTTGCACAGCGACCCCCCGTCGGGGCACGGGCCGGCGTCGAAGGTCGCGTCGAGCGCCGTGGCCTCGGCGCCGGCGTCGAGCGGAGCACCCTCGAGCCCGTCGAAGGGAAAGATGAACGAGCAGGCGGCCCCGAACGACACCGCCAACACCGCGAGCAGCAGCCGGCGCAGTCGCATCAGAACCTCACCAGGCCAGGCCCGAAGGCGGACGTGGGTGGCGCTTTGGGCGCGGTGAGCAGGAGCACGGCGCCGGCGCCCAGCGCGAGCAGCGATACGCCGAGCGCCACGTCGGCGATGACGAACTTGGCGCGCGCGGACGAGACGTCGTCGCCGGCGCAGCGGGGACGGCACTCGCTCTCCAGGTCGACCCACTGCCGGAGACCGACGAAGCCCACGATCCCCGCGGTCACCAGGGCCGCGCCGCCCACGCCCAGCAGCACGTAGCCGGCGGTGCGGCGGGTGCCGTCGCCGGAGCCTGCATCGAGAACGAGCGTCGCGATGCGGCTCTTCTCCGCCTCCGAGAGCACGACGGTGCTCTGCGCGCGGAGGCCCTGTGGCCGCTCCGCCACCACCGTATGGCGGCCGGGGTTCACCGGAATCGCCCGGCCATCGAGGGTCACTGGCTTGCCGTCGAGGGTGGCCGTGGCGTCGAGGGCGTCTTTGCCGTCGAGGCCGACGATGCGCACCACGAGCGAAGGCGTGCGTTGCTCGACGTCCGTGTACCACTCGCTGCAGTCCTTGCGGAGGGCGGCGGGGCAACTGGCTTCCACGCACTTTCCGAAGGCGCTCCGCGCCTCGAGCAGCTGTCCGCCGTCGCGCATGGTCTGGCCTCGGCTCGCGGCGTTCGCGCACTCTTCCACCGGATCCGCGTGGGCGCTGGTGGTGAAGGTTGCGGCGGCGAGGCCGATGCCCCCGACGAGGAGCAGGACGGGAAGCGGAAGGTGTCTCAATGGAGGCACTCTGGACGATACCGCCGATGCCCGAGGCCGTCGATGATCCACGGGGGATCGCAGCTCGCCGGCGTCGTGGAGGCGGCCGAGGACGCGGTGGCTGCGGTGGGAACCGGCGGCGGTGCGGTCGGAGCAACCTCTGCCGTAGGCTGGGTATGCGGCCTCGAAGGGTCGCCGGCTCGCGGCGTAGACGTGACGGACGGGGCGCCGGCCGAGCCGAGAACGATGGGGGTCGCCGCGCGGAGATCGTCGTTCCGGCGACGCGGGGGCTCGGGGGCTGCAACGGCGTGCGATCGCGTGAACGTCCACGCTCCCAGGCCAGCCAGTGTCGCCAGGAGCACGAGGGCTCCTGCGCCGAGGAGCGCCCCGGCGGGAAGTCCTCGCGGCGCGGACGGCGGGAGCGACGGCCCGGGGGTGAGGCGCATCGTGGGGGGCGGCGCCGATCGCAGGGTGGCGACCCGCGCCTGCGGTGGTGACGACGAGCTGACGCCCGATGGAGCGCGCTCGGGCAAGCGACCGGCGAAGGCCCGGGCCACGTCGGTGGCGTCGGTGGGCACGCTGC
>JABFRG010000636.1 GCA_013141295.1 Polyangiaceae bacterium | reverse complement strand
GCGCCGATCCATCGCCGCCTCCGTCGTTGCGAAATCTCGAGATAGCAGCAGTATCCCGTCGATTTCGCGCCTCGGAGGTCGGCGCGCCTCGACGCCGATCCGATCAAGTTATTCGTGACCGGGCCCTTAGCGCTCAATCCGCCCGATCCTCGAGGAGGCGCGTCACCAGGTCTCGCACCTGGCCGGCTTCGAAGGGCTTTTCGATGTGCGGATTGGTCACGCGTTCGAGGAACTCGGCTCCGGCCGCCGTGAACGCCCCGCCCGAGAGGAACACGATGGATGGCGCGACCTCCGGGAAGCGAAGCGCCACCTGCTCGTAGAGATCCATGCCCGACATGTCCGGCATCATGACGTCCGAGAGGATGAGGTCGAAGCGCTCGCCGGAGACCAGGAGCGCGAGCCCCTCCCGCGCCGAGGTCAGCACCGTCACGTCGTGGTCCGCGAGCACCCGGCGCAGGGCGCTCCCCACCGAAGGCTCGTCGTCCACCACGAGCACCCGGGCGCGGCCCGAGGACGCGGGCGTACGCGCGGCGGGAGCGTCCGTCGATCGGGAGTCCGCCGGCGCCGGGGTCAGCAGCACGCGAACACAGGTTCCGCGGCCCTCCGCGCTCTCCACCACGACCTGCCCGCCCATGCTGGTGACGATGTTGTGGCAGATGTACAGGCCCAGGCCGGTCCCGGTTCCCACCGGCTTGGTGGTGAAGAAGGGGTCGAAGACGCGATCGAGCAGGTGCGCCGGGATGCCTGCGCCGTTGTCGTGCACCTCGATGACCGCGCGCTCGGCGTCGTCCACGAAGGTCGCGATGCGGATCTCGCTGGTGTCGCTCGTGCCCTCGGGAATCGCCTGCGCGGCGTTGACGATGAGGTTGACGAACACCTGCCCCAGGCGCGCCTCGTCGGCGAGCACCGGCGGCAGCGCGCGGAAATCGCGGGTGAGCTGCGCGCGATGGCGAACCTCGCCCTGCGTCATGTTGATGGCCAGCTCGAGGACCGGACCCACCTCCGTGAGCGAGAGCTTTTGCTCTTCCGCCCGCGAGAAGGTCTTCAGCGCTCGCACGATCTTGCGGATGCGTTCGGCGCCCATCTGGACGTCGCGGGCCATTTCGCGCAGCTCCTCGGCCCGCTCCCGGAGCTGCTCGCCGGTGGCGCGGTCGAGCTCCTCGACGATCATCGCCGCGTTGGCGGCCACGAACGCCAGCGGGTTGTTGATCTCGTGCGCCACGCCTGCGGCCAGGGTTCCCACCGAGGCCATGCGCTCGGCGAAGATGAGCTGCCGCTGCAAGAGCTCCTGCCGCTCGGTCGCCTTGGCGAGCCGCGCTTCCGTATTTTTTTGCTCGGTGACGTCGCGAGCCGCGGCGTACACCAGGCCGCGCTCCGGGTCGGCCACCGAGCGCCACTCGAACCAGCGGTAGGTGCCGTCCTTGGACGCGTAGCGATTCACGAGCCCGCCCAGGTGATCGCCCGACGTGAGGCGCTTGCGGCCGGCGAGCGTCGCCGCGCGGTCGTCCGGATGGACGAACTCCACCGACGGGCGCGACATGAGCTCCTCCGCAGACCAACCGAGGGTCCGGGTCCAGGAGGGATTGACGCGCTTCAGATATCCATCGAAGCCCGCCACGATCAGGTGGTCGAGCGACATCTCGAAGAAGTCGCGGGTGCCGGAGGGGAGCGCGGGATCGAGCGCGTCGGCGTCGACGCAGCTCCCGGCGAAGCCCGCGAAAGCCCCGTCCTCGTCCTCGTAGGGCGCTCCGCGGTCCACCACCGCGCGATACGAGCCATCGGCGCGGCGCAGCCGATACACGAGCTCGAAGGGGCGACGCTGCTCCAGGTGCTCGAGGTAGCGCGCGTGGCAGGTGTGGACGTCGTCCGGGTGCACGGCGTCGAGCCAACCCCACCCCGCTTCGGCGGCGAACGGCCGGCCGGTGAACGCCAGCCACGCCGCGTTGAAGTAAGTGCGGGCGCCGTCCGCTCCACTTCGCCACATCATGCCCGGCGAGCGCTCCACCCAGGCGCGAAACTCTTCGAGCTTCGGGGCCGAGGGCAGCTCACTCGCCGCTTTCTGCGGTGGTTCGATGCGCGCCATGGACCTCGCCTACGATAGCAGGTTGCGTCCCTCTCCTTGGATTCCCCGTGATTATCTGTGTCGAAGCGACACGAGCGCGGGCGTTGTTCGTCAGTGGAGCTCCACCGAGACGTCGTCGATGGCGAAGCGCTGGGCCGCTGCGGGGCCATACGACGTCACGTTGCCGAAGCGGAGGCTCTGACCCGCGCCGCTCACCGTGCCCGAGAGCACCAGGTTCGCCTGGAGCTGCCCGTTGACGGAGACCTTGGCGAACGTGGGCCCGAGGTCCACGTCGACCTCGTTCCACGCGTTCTGGACCACGGTGCCGATGCTGGCGCTCTGCTGCACCGTTCCGATGGCCGCGCGCGCCGTCACCGTACCGTCCTTCGCCAGGTAGAAGTCCACGTACTCCTGCTGCGGCTGCTGCCCCATGCTGAAGATGAAGATGTAGGTGTTGCTGGTGGAGCGCTGGGTGGCGATCCAGGCAAAGTGCACGTGCGCTTCGGTGGGCGCGGGCGCGCTCAGGGTCTTGTCGGCCTCGCCTTGGACGTTCCCGGCGTCGTCGATGGCGGGGATGTCCATCAACATCGCCCGGGGCGGCGAGAGCGCCGAGCGGGTGCCCACGCTCAGCATCGACGAATCGCCGCTGAAGGTGAACTCCGGGGTCAGCGACGTGATGGCGTCGAAATCCTGGCAGTAGAAGGTCGAGCCGGTCCACCGGCGCACCACGTTGCCGCAGTAGGGCAGCCGCGGTGCGTCGGTAGCCGCGTCCACGATGGGCCCACCCTCGGAGCTCGGGGCATCGAAGCCCGGCTGCGCATCGGCGGGCGCCAGCGGATTGGGCGGCGCATCGAGCCCGGCAATGAGGGCGCAGCCACCCAGGGAGGCCAGCAAGGCGGAGGCCCGAAGCGCGCGGAGCGGTCGCATCGTCATTGGAACGAACCCGTGTAGGATGCACCGGCCAGACCGGGGCCCACGGTCGGCGCGATGCCGGTCTTGGCGGCGCTCGGCGCGAGTACGTACAAGACCACCCCGGCGCCGGCGGCTGCCAGGCCGAGCCCGAAGAAGACGTTGGACGCGGTGGCGGCGCCCTTGCCGGAGTCGTAGCGATCCTGCGCGCCGCGATGGTCGGCGCAGTCGGTTCCGGTGCGGCACAGGCTCTTGGCGTCCGCAGCGAGGCTCAAGGTGCGGATGCCGAAGAAGGTGCCGAGCCCGAGGCCCAGCGCCCCGGCCCCCATGAGCGCGATGGCCACCGGCTTCTGGATGCTGCCGCCTTCGGAGGTGACCGGCGCATCGGCCTGCGGACCGAGCTCGATGCGGAGCGGGAAGGCTCGATCACCGTTCTTCAGGGTGAAGGT
>JABFRG010000628.1 GCA_013141295.1 Polyangiaceae bacterium | reverse complement strand
ACACCCCTGGGCCGGGCCCATCGCCTGCAAGAACCCGATTCGCGGGGTGTGGGGCGGTCCGCCCGGCGGCAGGACGGAGACGCCGGCGGTGAAGCCGGTGCACGACGTGGCGTTCGTCACGCGGGGCTCCCGCTTCCGCCCTTCGTAGCGGGCGGGCAGAGTCGCGTTCCCGACGGCAACCTCCTGGGCGCAGCTGCGCCCGCGCCGGCGCTCGGCCGAGTCTTTCCCTTCGTGACGGCCTCGTCGCCGGATGCCGGTTCGAGCGATGCTCCGTCCAGCGATGACGGCGGGCCGAGCGATACCACCAGCGGAGGTGCCCAGGGCACACCCCCAGGCCCCCGTGGATGCGGTGGTTGCGCGGAGGGCGGCGGCAACGCGGGTGCGCTCGGCGCGTCGTTCGCGATCCTCGCCGCTGCGCTGCGCCGCCGCTTCCGTCGCCGCAACACCTTGTGATCTGCCGGACCGGGAGCGGCGAAAGCTGCCACCGCCGCAGGGCCCACTTTTGCTAGGCTAAGCGGCGTATGGCCAAGGGCTCGGTACGCTGGCTCACGTGGATTGGTGTCGCAAGCGCGCTCGGCGCGGCGACCGCCGCCCATGCCGACGGCGAAAAGCCCAAGACCTCGTCGCTCTCCTGGGTGCGGCTCCCGGGCGCCGAATCGTGCATCGCCACGCAAGCTCTGTCGCGGGCCGTCGAGGAGCGCCTGCGCCGCCCGGTGTTCGTGTCGCCGTCCACCGCCGACCTCTCCGTGGAAGGGCACGTGGAGCGCGCGGGGAAGGGCTTTCGCGCCGAGGTGACGGTGCGCGACGCCCAGGGAACGACCCTGGGCAAGCGCGAGCTGCAATCACCCGGCGCCGCATGCGCCGGCCTGGACGAGCCCCTCTCGCTCGCCATCGCGCTCATGATCGATCCCGATGCGGAGCGACCGAGAGTCGAGCTCGATGCAGGGCCGCCGCCGGTCGCCCCGCCCGACGCTCTCGCTCCTGCGCCGGCAACGACCGTCGTCATCCAGCGCGAGGTGGTGGTGGAGAAGCCGGTTGCTCCTCCCAAGAAACCAGGGTGGCTCTTCGACGGCACCGCGGGGCTCGCTGCGGGCCTGGGCATGCTGCCGAAGTTCTCCTTCGGCATCGCCGCGCAGGCGATCCTGGAGCCACCGAAGTTCTGGGGGCTCCACGGCGCAGTCGCAGGCTTCGGTCCTTCGGAGGTCCAGACCGAGAGCGGCGGCTCCACCGTGCTCGGCACCGTGTGGCTCGAAGGCGGTCTCTGCCCGGTGCACCTCCACGGAAAGGACGTGCACTTCTGGAGCTGCGGCCTCGCCCAGATCGGCTTCTGGAGCGCGCAATCGCGCGGCGTGAACCGCGCCGAGGACACGCTGCGCTTGCTCATCGGTCTGGGGGCCAATGCGCGCGTGTCGATCCACCTCATCGGCCCTTTCGTGTTTCGCGTGGGACTCACGCTCTCGGTGCCCTTCGCGCGGCAGGTGGTGGCGGTGCGCACCAACGCGGGCACCAGCACCGAGGTGCTGTCGCCGTTCTTCTTCAACGGCTACCTGGACGCGGGATTCGGGCTGCACTTCGACTGAGTCGAATGTGTCTTTCGGATACGTATGAATGTGTCTTTCGGACACGTATTCGACTTTCCCGAGGCAGTGACGATGGCGAATGTCGCCTTGCTCCTCGATGCATACTCTGTAGTCTCGACTCGATCTTCCGCGGTTCGGCGCGGTGCTCGGGGAAGACGTTCATTCGGAGAGGAGCTCGAGGTGCGTCAAGACGCGACGGGAGCGGAGCGGTCCTCGCTGGATACCATCGGGAGCATTCTCGACGCGCTGGACGAGGGCGTCGTGGGCGTCGACCTGCTCGGTCGCGTGTCGGCGATCAACCGCGAGGCGGCGCGCCTCACCGGTGTCGAGCAAAAAGGCGCAATCGGTTCCGCTGTGGGCGACACCGTGCGTCTCTTCGACGCGTCCACCGGCGATCCCTTGGTGCTCGAAGGAGCTTCGCCGACCGCGGAGCGGCGCGCGATCGTGGTGGACGCACGAGGCGGCCGCACGCCCGTCGCCCAACGTTGCATCCCATTGCGCGGTCCCGCCGACGAGGCGCAGGGCATGGTGCTGCGCTTGCGGCGGCTGGGAGACGAGGTCGCGCCGGGAACCGATGCGCACGCGGCCCTGGCGCGATCGGGGATTCTCGGGATTCTCAGGACGGATCTCGAGGGGCGCGTGCTCGAAGTGAACGATGCCGCGCTGGCGATGGCCGGGTATCCTCGCGACGAGGTCATGGCGCCCGGCTTTCGCTGGAGCGAGCTCACGCCGTCGGAGTGGCGCGCGCAGGACGACGTGCGCATCGCCGAGCTTCGCCGGAGCGGCGCGAGCCCGGTTCGCGAGAAGGCGTATCTTCGCAAGGACGGCACGCGTGTCTCCGTGCTCGTAGGCAGCGCGGCCGTGCTCGACGCCCGCGGCGGGAAGACCGACTCGTATCTCAGCTTCGTCCTGGACGTGACGGCACAGCGGCGCGCAGAGTCCGCGCTGGCGCGGCTGCAGAAGGCCGAGGCCTCGGAGGCGCGCTTCCGTAGTCTTCTGGAGGCCGCGCCCGACGCTATCGTCATCGTCGATCCCAGCGGCCGCATCGTTCTCGTCAACGCCTGCACCGAAACGCTGTTCGGTCGGCCTCGCGGCCAGCTCCTCGGCGCGTCGGTGGAGAGCCTGGTTCCGCAGCGGTTTCGCGAGCGCCACACGGCGCGTCACCAGGCGTTCTTCGCGCAGGCCTTGCAGCGGCCGACGCCGGCGCTGGAGCTGTGCGGTCTGCGGCCCGACGAGACCGAGTTCCCGCTGGAGATGACGCTCAGCCCGCTCACCACCGAGGAGGGGCCGCTGGTCATCCTGGCGATGCGCGACATCTCCGATCGCCGCACCGCCGACGCCCAGCGGGCGAGGCTCGCCGCCATCGTCGACTCCTCCGACGACGCCATCGTGGGCAAGACCCTCGAGGGCATCGTCACCAGTTGGAACGCGGGCGCGGTACGCATCTTCGGGTACGCGCCGGAGGAGATCGTCGGGCGATCCATCAAGATGATCCTCCCTCCCGGCCGCGAGCAGGAAGAAGCCAGCATCCTCGAGCGCCTGGGGCGCGGGGAGCGGATCGCGCACTTCCGCACGGTTCGCTTGCGCAAGGACGGACGCGAGATTCACGTGGCCATCACCAGCTCGGCGGTTCGCGATGCCGGGGGCGTGCTCATCGGTGCCTCCAAGGTCGCTCGCGACATCACCGACCAGGTGCGCGCCGAAGAAGACTTGGCGCGCGCCAAGGACGCCGCCGAGGCGGCCAACCGGGAGCTCGAGGCCTTCAGCTACTCGGTGGCGCACGATCTTCGGGCGCCGCTCCGGGGCATGAGCGGCTTCGCCCGGGTGCTCCTCGAGGGCTA
>JABFRG010000516.1 GCA_013141295.1 Polyangiaceae bacterium | reverse complement strand
GCTCCCCCTTGGTGAGGATGGCCCCGCCGTCGTCACCCGCGTAGAGGATGCGCGCGGAGTCGATGGCGAGCGCCGTCGCGTGGGCGGTCTTCGGGCCGGCGGCCCACACTTCCGCGGTGCAGCCGGAGCGGCAGCCGAGGTCGTAGCGGAGCACGCCGCCGTCCTCGTCCACCACCACCACGCTGTGATCGTCGAGCGCGGCGGCGGCCAACGGACGCGCGGTGGGCGCAGGGTATCCGAGCGGGGTGGCGGAGTCGGTGGAGACCAGCTCGGGCGGCGCGTCGGTGCTGCTCACGAAGAGGCCCTTTGCCGTCACGAACGCCGCCACCGCGCCTTTGCGTGGGGCGCTCAGCGCGCGTGCGGTGAGCTTGCCGTCGGCACCGAGAACCCAGTTGCGGTCGGTGGCGACGTCGCCCTCGCGGGTCGCGCCCACCAGATAGGCCGCACCACCGTCGCCGTGCACGGCGATGGCCCCCGCCACCTCGGCGGCATCGCCCGGCGCCGTGACGTTGAACACTTCGCCGGTGGCCACGTTGAGCGCCATCACGCGATCGCCGACCACGTAGAGGTTCGCGCCCTGGGCCACGATACTGCGTGCGGCCACCGGCAGCGCCGGGCCCACCGAGAGCGGCGCCAGGGTCTCGAAGTCGTACACCTGCGTGGCCGTGCTCCCGCGGGTGGCCAAAAACAGGTAGCGGCCGAACACCACCTCGACCATCGGCGACGACGGTGCGGTGGGGAAGGGACCGGGCATGCGCGCGAGCTCGCCGGTGCGCTGGACGAACACCGGCACCGAGTCACGATCGCCCGCCAGGATGGGCGTGCTGCGGCCCGCGACGAGGACCTTGCCTTGCTCGTCCCTCGCGCGCACCTGGACCCGCAGCACGGTGCCGATGTCGAGGTTGCCGAGGTCCACGCTGGTGGCGGGTAGCTGCGTGGTGGCGAGATCGCGTTCCACGCCGTCCTTGTCGATGGCGCCGATGGTGAGCGTCTTGGGCGCCGGTGCGCGGCTGAAGACGTCGGTCTCGGCGCCGGTGACGAGCGCGACCGTCGCGTTCTTCTCCGAGCTGGCGCAAGAAACGAGCATCAGGATCGAGAGCGCGCGCCGGAGGGCCATGGCGCCAGTGCTTAGCACTACTGAGAGACTTCGAACCACTCCCGTCGTTTCCCAGTGCCCGCCTCGGGCTTGGCGACCCATGCAAGCGCCCGCCGGCGACTTGCGGTGCCGTCGCGGCGACCATCACGCCACGCGGCAATGGCTCGGCCTTGCACGAATTCCCGCGGTCTCGCCGCTTCCGTCCCGCTGCCGCGGTGCGACTGCAACGTAGATGCGAATCCGGCACGCAATTCTCGCAGTACCCTCAGCACGGAAAAGTTGGCCGCGCGTGGGGGCCCGGGGTACGCCGGATGAGAGCGAGGAGATGCCGATGCGATCCAGTGAAGGGATGCGGGATATCGAACAGATCCAGGAACAGGATCACGACGCGAAAGGGTCCCGCGGGGCCACCATCGCGTTCGTGGTGCTGGGTGGTGCCTGTGCGGTGTTCGCCACACTGGCGTTCGCCGGAAAGCGCGCGCCGACGGCGTCGCCCAAGGCCGACCCGCTGGCGGAGCTGGTGGCTGCGCACGCGAAGGGCGCGCCCTCCAGCAGCGCCAAGCCATCGGACCTCACCACCAACGACGTGACGTTTCCGGGACTGCTGAGTGATGGCGACAACCCCACCACGGCCCTCGCAGCGGTGCGCGGCAACCAGGCGGTTCCTTCGGATTTGCCGATGCCGCCGCCGGCGACCGATCGGCTTTCGGTGATGCCGCTGCCTGCGCAAAATGTGCTGCAGGCCAGCCCGGTCGTCACGCGCCCCCGAGACGCGCTGACCCGCGTGGCGGCGGAACGCAGCGACTCCGCCGACAGCAAGGCCACCCTCTCGGCGCCGGGCAAGGAGGGAGGGTACCAGCTGCAGGTGAGCTCCTTTCGCACGCAGAAGGAAGCATCGCAGTTCGCCGACCAGCTGCGCGCACGGGGTCACAAGGCCTACGTGCTCGAAGCCAACGTCGCCGGTCGCGGCACCTGGTACCGCGTTCGCATCGGGCCCTTCTCCACGCAGCACGCGGCCGTGATGTACCGTTCCAGCTTCGAAACGAAGGAGCATGTGGTGCCCTTCGTGGTTCCGCCGAACAAGCCCTGAGACGCCGGGCGCGCACGACCTGCGCCCGCGCTATCTGCTCGAGTGCGTGTAAAGTACACGTACAAGTCCTTGACGTTTGCTCCCCTCGACCGCACCATGTACGGAGGAACGTCGGGTGCGTGCGCGCCCGAGCGCAGGATGGGTAGGTTTGGTCGTCGATGTCGATTCCCGTATGGCTAATAGCGTTGGTGTGGGCGGGGGTAGCACCGCTCGCCGTGCGCCTATTGGTCGATGCGCTGAAGCGGCGCGCGGTTACGCGCGCAACGCGACCCTTCTCGGTACCCTCGGCTGCCCCGGAGCGGGCGGCGTGAGATTCGACGGCGCCGCAGTCGCGGTGCAGTCCCAACTACTCTGCGGGTGAACCATGGCGCGACTCTTCGGTCTCATCAGTAATCGGGCGGACCTCACGGTCCGTATTCTGGCCCACGAGGCCGACGCCCTTCGGGTGCGCAGCGGCTCGTCGCTCGGCTGGGGTGTGGGCTTCGTCCAGGGCGGCGAGGTGCTCATGCGCCGGCGCCCGGTCGACGATCGTCCGGACCTCGACGTCGGAAGCATGTTCACCGACGTGCGGACGGACTTCCTGCTGGGGCACGTGCGACGCGCAACGGTTGGCGCCCTCCGCCCGGAGAACACCCACCCGTTCCGCTACCGGCAGTGGCTCTTCGCCCAGACCGGGACGGTAGAGAAATTCGATCAGGTGCGCGACAAGCTCCTCGAGTCGGTTCCCGAGTTCTTGCGCTCGGGCATTCGCGGAGAAACCGACGCCGAGGTGGTGTTCCACATCTTCCTGTCGTTTCTCCACGATGCGGGGCAGGTGGAAGAGACCTCGATCAAGACCACCAACGAAGCGCTCCGCTCCACGCTGGCGTTGCTCGACGCAGCCGCTGCCGAGGCGGGCGCCGACAGCTCGTCGCTCAACATCCTGGTGGGCAACGGCGAGATGCTGGTGGCGGCCAACCGCGGTGCGCGCATGGCGTACCGCCTCTTTCACGGGAAGCACGACGCCGAAGCCCTCATCGGCGACGATATCAACCTGCGCCGGAAGATCCCCGAGCTGAACCAGATGCACGCGGTCCTGGTGGCCAGTGACTTCGGTCCCGTCTCGGCGGTGGTGTCTCCGAGCAGCCCCCCCTCTTCGGTGGACCCCAAGCGTGCGCCCGGCGCTCCTTGGGTCACCGTGCCCGAGCGCTCTCTGGTAGTCTTGGAGCGTGGCGCCGCTCCGGTCCTGGATACTCT
>JABFRG010001197.1 GCA_013141295.1 Polyangiaceae bacterium | reverse complement strand
ATGAGCGCTGCCGGGAGAATCATCGCCTCGTCGTCCACGTAGAGCACGCGGCCCCCCTGACCCCGGGCCGCGGTGGCTTCGAGGACGGTCGGCTCGACGGGCGCGCTCTCGGCCGCGAGATACACGTCGAAGGTCGTGCCGCCGCCGGGTCGACTGTCCACGGCGATGGCCCCGGCGTGATCGAGGACGATGCCGTGGACCACGCTGAGGCCCAGGCCCGACCCCTTCCCGGGCCCCTTGGTGGTGTAGAAGGGCTCGAAGATGCGCTCGATGGTCTCCGAGGTCATCCCGACGCCGTCGTCGGTGACCCGAACCGAGGCGTAGGCGCCGGGCGCCAGCTTGGGGTGGCCCTCGAGGACGATCTCGGTGCGGGTCTCGAAGGTGATGGTGCCGATGCCGCGCTCGATGGCCTGCCAGGCGTTGGTGCCGAGGTTCACCAACACTTGCTGGAGCTGCGTGGGATCCGCGCGAAGCCGCGGCGCGTCCGGCGCAAGACGCAGCTCGAGTCGAATGCCGGCGGGGAGCGTGGCACGCAAGAAGTTCGTGGCCTCGACCACCGCGTCGTTCACCGAGAGGACGGTCCGGTGGGCAGCGGTCTTCCGACTGAATGCCAGGATCTGCTGGATGAGCTTCTCGGCGCGACGCACCGCGGTGTCGATGGCCCGGAGCGAGGCGGTGGCGCCGTGGCCGGGCGGCAGCTGTCGCTGCACCACCTCGGCGCCCAAGCCGATGACCGTCAGCAGGTTGTTGAAGTCGTGCGCGATCCCGCCGGCGAGGGTACCGACCGCCTCCATCTTCTGCGATTGCCGGAGCTGCGCTTCGAGCGCAATGCGCTGCTCCTCGGCCACCACGCGATCGGTGATGTCACGCGAGATGGCGATGACCCGCGGCCGCCCCGAGGTGACCGACTTTCTGGCCATGGACGTCTCGAACCAGCGATCGACACCAGCGATCGAGAGCTTGTATCGGAAGCCGCTGGAGCGACCGGCATCGATTGCCTCACGAATGGCCGCCCCGAGCACCGCGCAAGGCTCGGGCGGAAGCACGTCCAAGAACCGGCGCCCCATGAAGGCCTCGGGGGGAACCGCGAGGAGCGAGTCGGTGCGCGCCCGGTAGTCGTAGATGCGGCCCTCGTCGTCGACGTCGAACAGCAGGTCGGGGAGCGCCGTGAGCGTCGACTCGAGCTCCGCGCGCGCCAGCTCGGTCTTCTCCTCGGCCCGCTTTCGCTCGGTGATGTCGACCACCACCGCGATGTGCGTAGACGGCGCCTCGCCGGCAGACCAGGTGGGCGACACGCTCAGGTCGACCCAAACCTGGGTTCCGTCCTTCCGGAGGAGCCGCTTCTCCATGGAGAACTCGCGGATCTCCCCGCGCTTGAGGCGGTCCATCTGGGAGAGATCGCCTGCAAGGTCATCCGGATGCGTGATGGCCATGAAGTCGAGGGCGCCCAGCTCGGCCGCCGAGAAGCCGACGATCTCCTGGTACTTGCGGTTCACCCGCTGGAACCGACCGGTCATGGTGTCGAGCAGCGCGACCCCCACCGCCGCCTGCTCGAACAGCACGCGAAAGTGCGCCTGACTCTCCCCGAGCGCCTTCGCCTGGTCCTGCTCACTTCGTCCGGTCATCGTCGCGCACTCTACCAGAACGTCGCATTCCGCGGGCTCGCTGCCGCCTCCCCCTCGGTCAGAAGTGAAGCCCGAGGTCGGCGCTCGCGCCGTAGGCCAACCACGTCGAGGCATCGGTCGCGCTTCCGCTGCCATAGTTGACGCGCGGCAATACCAGCACCGACCCGGTGAGGCCCACGAAGAATCGCTCGGCGCTCCAGAGGACACCGACTGCGGGCTGCACGTAGAACGCGTTCACTGTGGTGGTATCCGAGCTCCGCGACGACCGCGTCCCGCTGGCGCTGCTGACCACGTCGACCTTGGCGGTGCTCGGGTCCGTATGAAACAGAGCAACGCCCCCGCCGCCGACGCGCGGCCGAAGAATCAGGCCGCGATTGCCGTCGCGAAAGAGATGGAAGTCGTACCCGATCTCGACCCCGTAGAGGACGGAGGCGTCGGAAGTGACCACGTCGGAGCCGCCGATAAAGTACATCGCATTGGCTGCAACATACACGTTGAACGCACTGAATCCGAATGCACCGCCGAAGCCCGCACCGAACGGCGTCGTGCCGTTGCGAATCGGCGCGGTGACGAAGGCGGACCGAGCGCCGAGCCACCATACGACGTTGGAAACGGTCTCCGTCGGCTTGGTCTCGCTGGCGCTCGTCGCGTCACCAGCGCGCGCGGCTTGGTCGTCCTGCGGGGCGCTCGGTTCGACCTGGGCGTGAGCGACCGCAGGGATTGCGCCGACCGCCATCGCGCCTAACGACACGGTAATCTTGCGACCAAGAGACGGCATGCTTCGTAGACGGTAGTACCTCGAGCGTCCAAAGCCAGGCAGCGGCCTTCGCAGCGAAGGCGCTCTCGCGGAAACGACGCGACGCGCGGAAGCGAGCCTGCAACGTCAGCCACGGCGGTACTTCATGAGCACCCCGTGCAGATGTCCACAATGCGCCTCTTCCTTTGGCTCTTCGTGTCGGCATGCGTGAACGTACCCGCATACGATCGCGGGGCCCTCGCTCACCCCACCATGAAGACCGGCGACCCCGCGGGCGTGGCCGAGGCGCACGCGCGTGCCATTCAAGAGGGCGCGGTAGGCGGCGGCTTCGAGGTGGGTGGCGGATGCGGGTGCAACTGATTCGAGCTCTGGCGTGGTCGTGCCTCGCCGTCCCATTGCTCTGGGCCGGCATATCCCGGGGCGAAGACGCATCGTCGCCCCCCGTCGTAACCTGGTCGACGAGCGCACCCGACGCGCCGCCGGGGACCACGCTCCCGCCACCGTCCGCGAGCCCGACCGCGGCGCCGATGACCGCCCCCGACCCGGTAACCACCGTGCCCCCGGCCGAAGTTCCGTCACACCCGCTCCCGCCAACCGCCGCCGGGTCGACCGAACATCGCGCGGCGGAGAGCCCAATCGACCTCCACTTCGGCACCGAGTGGGCAGTCTACGGCGACTCCGACAGCGTGTACGTCTTCTCGCCGAGCATACGCGCAGACGTCTCGAGCCCCACCGCTGGGTGGAAGCTCGGTGGTCAATACATCGTCGACGTGGTCTCTGCAGCGTCGGTCGATATCGTTTCCACGGCGTCGCGCCGCTACGGAGAAGTGCGGCATGCGGGCTCGCTCGACGGAGGGTACAAGCCCGACAATCTGGGCGTCGCGGCGAACGTGAGCACTTCCATCGAGCCCGACTACCAGTCGTTTGCCGGCGGTGGTTCGGTCTCCTGCGATCTCTTCAAGAGGAACCTGTCACTGCTCGCGGCCTACTACCACTCGCAGGACACCGCAGGCCGCACCGACACCTCGTTTGCTACCTTCTCCCG
>JABFRG010000908.1 GCA_013141295.1 Polyangiaceae bacterium | reverse complement strand
CGCCGCGACCGACGAGCACCGGAGCACGTTCCCCGCGGGTCAGCTGGGGCCGGAGCGTGAGCTCATCGCCATCGATGCGCTGGTGCGCCTGGGCCGACGCGACGCGGCAGCCCGGCGCGCGGAGCCGCTCCTCCGGCAACCGGGCCTGTACCACGATCGCGCGGCGCGCATCCTCGGCGCGCCCTGAGGGCTACTTCGAGAGCTCGACGATGGCCCGCTGGAGCATGGGATCCTGCCCCTTGGCCATGGCGTCGGGCTCGTACTCCACCACGACGTGGGGCTCCACCGACGTCCCGTCGAGCGGCTTGCCGTCGATGCTGCGCACCTGCGAACGATTGATGCTCACCTCGAGCGCCGGGCTACCCGGAAGGGCCAGCGTCTTGTCGCTGGTGATGGTGCCGTAGGCGCCGGCGGTCTTGGTGCCGACCAGTACCGCGTTGGTGGCGAGCTTGGTGGCCAGGGCGAAGTGCTCGGCGGCGCTGTGGGTCGCGCCGTCGATGAGCACCGCGACGCGCCCGCGGTACGGGAAGCGCGCCGGGACCGGGACCGCCGCCGGGTCCACCGAGCGGACGCTCCGGGATACGTAGGTGGCCGGGTTCGATCCGCCGGTGCGCTCGAAGAACTCGCAGTAGTCGGTGCGCCGGGCGTCGGGGATCTGCGAGACCACGTCGAGCGCGGACCGCAGGAGCCCCCCGCCGTTGCCACGAAGGTCGATGACGAGGCGCGGGGCGTCCTTCACCTTGTCGAACTCGGGCCCCACGTCCTTCTCGAAGGCCTCCACCGAGGTCTGCGCGAAGCCACTGATGTAGAGTACACCCGTCCCGTCGGCGAGCACGGTACCGATGGCCGGCTTGGTGTAGTCGCGTCCGAAGGCGTCGTCGCAGCCGTACCCGGACTCCGGCTTCACCGGCGCCGGCAGCGTCACCTCGGTCTCGGCGCCGGCGCGGCGCACGGTGAGCACGGTGCCGGTGCGGTCGACGCTGAAGAAGCTCCGGAGCGCGAACGCCATGCGTCCGGATTCGGCGGGCGGCAAGAAGTCGAAGCCCAGGGGCTGGGCCAGGAGGAGCGCCTTCATGGCGTCGCCGCGCTTGCCGTCGATGGCCACGATCTCGTCGCCGCGCTTGAGCACCGCCTTGGGGTCGGCGATGGTCACCACCGCGTGGTCCTGGTACGGGCGAAGACACGCGCTGTAGCGCGTGAGCGACCCCAGCGAGAAGCCCGCGCTCTCGTAGGGCGGATAGTCCTGCGCATCCTTGGGGCCCAGGTGCTGGTGCCCCTGGGGCAAGGCCAGCATCCCGGTCCACAGGGTGCTCACGTACGCCTTCGGCGATCCGTCGCCGAGCAGGAGCATCTCGTGGAGCGAGCGCTGGAGCGCCGGGTAGTCCACGGGCGCAGCGGTCGCGCCACGATCGCGCGACTCGCCGAGCAGCGCGTCGATGGCCTGGAGGCGCCCGGTCTCCTCGTCGGTGTACGCGGTGCAGGCTCCCGCGCGACACACCTGCCCCTCGTCGCACGGAACCTTGGGGCTCCACGTGGGCACCGCGCTCCGGAGCTCGCACCGTTTGACGTCGAGGCCGTCGCACGCGGTCGCACCGACGGTGCACGCGCCGGTGGCGGGCGGCTTGGTGGCCTCCGCAGGCGCGCTCGAGCACGCCGCGAGAATACCCAGAAGAGAAAGACAGACGACCGGAAGGAGACGCGAGGGACGCATGATGGCACACGCTAAGCACGACGCGTACCACCCACGGCAGCCGCACGAGACCCGGCAAATCGCGGGTCGCCGTGCATCTTCTAACGGCGCGCGCAGCTCAGTCCGTCGCGAGCGTCGTCGCGAACGCCGGCACAGTTGTGCCACGAACGACGCCCTTCGAGGGGCTGGCGATGGCGTCCATCACCGCGACCATGGACCCGTACGGCATCTCGTGCGGCGTGTGCATCACCGCGCGGTCCGACTTGCCATCGGAGAGATCTCGATGCGCGCCGCGTGCCTTCCACTCTTCCTCGATAGCCTTCGCCAGGTCGGGATAGCGAACGATGCGGTTACCGCGCACGGTGGTCACGTCTTCGTGGCGTGGAACGTCGCGCGACGACACCACCGCCTGCCCCTCGCGCCACTCCAGGACGAACTTCTCGGCGCTGGCGGTGCGCACGTGCAGGGCGAGCTCCGGCTTGGGGGGCGTGACGATCTCGGTGGGATCGCCGGGCGCCTTGCTGGTGGCCTCGATGCGCGACATCTGCGACCACACCGCCGTGATGAGAAGAAACGATACCGTGACCATCAGCAGATCGATCATCGGGATCATGTTGATCTCCGAGTCGAGGCTGCGTCGTCCACCGGAAGGACCGTCGACCGATACACCTGCCATGAAAGCCTCCTTGCACGTCGTTCGAGGTACGGACCGGGCACCGCGACCAAAGGTTCCCGGCGCATCGTTCTTCGCATCCGAGCGGAAGGTTCGCGCAGCGCCGGAACTCGGCGCCGAGCCTGCCCTGGGCATGCGCTGCTCCGTCGGTGCAGCCACGGAGCGAGGGGCTCGTGCACGAGCGCGAGCACTGCGTCGTCGAGGCGATCCCGGGGTGAGGGAAGGCGGGGCACGGCCGGCGCGTAGGATCGGCCATGGCCGAACTGCGACCACTCTCGCCGGAAGAGCAAGCAACCCTCGCCGAGGCTGCGCTCGACGCCGAACCAGAGAAGGAAGGCTGGGCGCTCTACAACCTGAGGGACGCGCAGCTCGAGCTCCTGAAGCGACTTCCCGGGATCGCCGCGCTCGTGCTGTTCGAGACGTGCGAGCGCGGGGAGGTGACCGACGCCGGGCTCGCGGCGCTCTCGGGCCTCGAGTCGCTGCGTCAGCTCGATCTCGGACCGGGGATCACCGACGTCGGCCTCGCGCACCTCGCCGGGCTGGTCGGCCTGCGCCGCCTGCGCCTCGACTCCGCGGGCGGGATCACGGACGCCGGCATCCTTCATCTGGGCCGGCTGACCGAGCTGCGTTCGCTTTCCGTGCAATACACACGCATCGGCGATGGCGCTCTCCTCGGCCTTCGACACTTGCGGTCTCTCCACGAGCTCGCCATCAACGGCACGGCGGTCACCGATGAGGGGCTCGCACATCTCGGGAGCCTCACGTCCCTGCGCATCCTCCATCTCGGAGGAGGCAGAGGGCTCGACCCCGAGACGTTGCAGCCGCACCGCGGCGCCGTCACCGATCGTGGGCTCCGGCACCTGGCACCGCTGGCCGACCTGGAGCTTCTGAGCCTAGACGGGGCGGGGGCGGGAGAGATCACGAGCAAGGGCGTGATGGAGCTCGCGCCGCTGCGAGAGCTGCAGACGCTCATCCTCCGCGGGCCGGGCATCGACGAGGAGGCAGTGGCGACGCTTGCGGGCTTGACGAAGCTGAAGAGTCTCTGGCTGACGGATACCCGTATCT
>JABFRG010000464.1 GCA_013141295.1 Polyangiaceae bacterium | reverse complement strand
GGTGCCGCTGCTACTCCGGCCGCGTCCGGACTTCGTGGAGGGCCCCTGGGAGGGGGTCTTGTGGGAGCTTCCGGCGGGGCTGGTGGAGCCGGGCGAGTCACCGGTGGCCGCGGCGGCCCGCGAGCTCCACGAGGAGCTGGGGGCAGCCATGCCCGAGAGCGCGTTCACGGCGCTCGGTGGGTGGACGGTCCCGGCGCCAGCGCTGGTGGCCGAGCTCCACGTGTTCTTCGCGGTGGAGGTGGGCAAGGGTCCGTTCGTGGTGCCGGTGGGCGATGGGTCGCCGCTGGAGGACGACGCACGGATCGTGGCGATCCCGGTGCGCGAGGCGCTCGACGCGTGTCGCGACGGGCGGATTCGCGACGCCAAGACGGAGCTCGCCCTGCGCCGTCTTGCGGAGCTCCCGTGAAGAACGGCCGCGCCCGCGTCCTCGTGGTGGTGAAGCGCACGTTCTACGAACGCGAGGTCCTCGAGGGAAAGAGCGCCCTCACCAAGAAGCTGCTCAAGGACGGCGATCCGGTGGTGCGGAAGATGCTCGGCACGCATCGCTCGCACGTGGCGACCTTCGAGGAGGTCATGCGCGTCCTGAAGAAGCTCGGCGCCTCCACCTTCGTGCGCAAGTCCCGGCGCGGCACGCCCATTCCCTCGAGCTTCGACCTGGTCATCACCGTGGGCGGCGACGGCACGCTGCTCTCGGCCTCGCACCAGATTGGCGCAGACGTGCCGCTGCTCGGGGTGAACAGCGCCCCCGACAGCTCCGTCGGGTTCTTCTGCGCGGCCTCCAAGGACGGCGCCGAAGACGCCATTGGCCTGGCGCTCCGCGGCAAGCTCGCGGGGCAAACGCTCCAGCGCATGCGCGTCACCCGCAACGGCAAGACGCTCTCGAACCGCGTGCTCAACGAGGCGCTGTTCTGCCACCCCTCCCCCGCCGCGACCTCCCGCTACATCTTGCGGGTGCTGGGGCACGACGGGGACCACGACGAGGAAGAGCAGCGCTCGAGCGGCATCTGGATGGGCCCCGCCGCCGGCTCCACCGCCGCCCTTCGGAGCGCCGGGGGCAAGGTGCTCCCACTGCGCTCTTCCAAGATCCAATACGTGGTGCGGGAACCGTACCGTCCACGCGGGCAGCACTTCCGCCTGCAGCGCGGCCTGGTTCGTCCGGGCGGTCGCATCGAGGTGCGTAGCAAGATGCGCGCGGCGCGGCTCTTCCTCGACGGTCACGAGACGTTCTTCGAGGTGGGCCTCGGCGATCTGCTGGTGCTGGAGAACGCCGCCGAGCCGCTCCACGTTCTCGGCATGACGCGGCACACCCCGTGAGAGGCGGCAGGCGACCGCGCTGTCATGATTTGGCCAGCAAGGCCGTGCGAGCGCACAATATGCGTGCGTATTGCCTGGGCTTTGCCTAAACGCCAGGGCCATGCCTGGCTTCGAGCTCATCGGTTCAGGGCACTACGTTCCCGGACCGCCGATCACCAACGCGGCGCTCGCCCGCGTGATGGATACCTCCGACGAGTGGATCTACCAGCGCTCCGGCATTCGCCAGCGGCACTTCGCCCCCGAGGGTGTGGGCGCCAGCGACATGGGCGTGGAGGCTGCCAAGCGCGCCCTCGAGAACGCCAATCTCGAAGCGAAAGATGTAGATTACATCGTTTTCGCGACCATGACCCCGGACTACATCTTCCCGGGCTCGGCAGCGCTCCTGGGCGCCAAGCTGGGCATCCCCGGGGTGCCGGCTCTCGACATTCGCCAGCAGTGCGCGGCGATGCTCTTCGGGCTGCAGATCATCGACGGCCTGGTGCAGTCGGGCGCGGCCAAGACCATCCTCTTCGTGGGTGCCGAAGCCCACGCCGGCTTCATGCCCTGGACCGCCTGGGACGTGCTCATGGGCGAGTCCGATCGCGAGCTCACCCAGGAAGAGCGCGACAAAGCCAACGAGCACCGAGCCCTGGCGGTCCTGTTCGGCGACGGCGCGGGCGCGCTGATCTTTCGCGCCACCGAGCGCGACGCCGGCCTCCGCGGCATGAAGCTCTACTCCGACGGCCGCTTCGCCGAGCTCCTGTACGTGCCGGGCGGCGGCTTCCGCACGCGCCCCTACTGGAAAGAGCACCACTACGGTGAGCAGGCCTACGTGCCGCGCATGGACGGCCGCGAGCTGTTCCGCTTCGCCGTCACCAAGCTGCCCCGGGCCGCCAAGGACCTCCTCAAGGAGAAGGACCTCACCGGCGACGGGGTCGACGTATTCATCGCCCACCAGGCGAACCTGCGCATCAACGAGTACATCCGCGACCACCTGAAGGTGCCGCGCGAGAAGATGCCCATGAACATCGACCGCTTCGGCAACACCAGCGCGGGAACGATTCCCATCCTGGTGGACGAGCTCCACCGGGCCGGCACCCTGAAGAAGGGCCAGCTCAACATGATGCTGGCCCTCGGTGCCGGCGTGCACTGGGGCTGCGCGCTGGTGCGCTGGTAGGGCCTCGCGGGCCACTGGTGGCCCACGGAATTCGTGATAGCCTCGGGGATATGAGGCTTCTGCGTTCTCTTGCCCTTTCGCTCACCCTCTTCGGAGCCGCCCTCGCAGTGCCCGCGCGCGACGCCCAGGCCTCCGTCTCCGTGGCGGTGTACTTCGAGGCGCTGGTAGACCGCGCCGACACGGTGGCGGTGGCGACGCCCATCGACCAGAGCTCCGTGTGGGAAGGCGGCCGCATCGTCACGTACACGCGGCTGAAGGTGGAACGCCCGGTGGCCGGGCAGCCGGGCACCGAGGTGTGGGTACGCACGCTCGGCGGCTCGGTGGGCAACATCGGGCAGAACGTCAGCGGCGAGCCGCAGTTCACCGACGGCCAGAGCTCGCTGCTCTTCCTGCACAAGGTCGACAGCGCATTCATGGTGGTGGAGCGAGGCCAGGGTCAGTACCCGCTGGTCAAGGATCCCAAGAGCGCGAAGATGACCACCGTGCGCGCGGCCGATCTGGGCCTCATCATGGCGCCGAAGCCGCAAGCCGCGGTAGCCGGCCCCAGCGCCACGCCCAAGGTGCTGGCCCCCACGCGCTACGCGAACACCCTGGCGCAAGACGTGTTGATCAATCGGCCGGTGGACGACGTGGCGCGCGACATCGCCGAGGCGTGGACCAAGCGCCATGCGACGAAGTAGTCAGCTCGCGGTCGCTCTCGCCGCACTGTCGCTCCTCTTGCCGAGCGCTGCGAACGCGTTTTGTCGCACGCTCACCGGCGCGGCAAACGGCGCTGATCCGGCTCCCGGGTGCCAGGGTCGCGGCACCCCCATCTTCTGGAAGAACCGCTGCGTGGGCTACAGCGTCGACCGCCTGGCCAGCCGCCGCATCTCCTACGAGCAGACGGCGCAGATCGTCGGCAACGCATTCGCCGCCTGGAGCGAGAGCGCCTGCCCGGTGGAGGGTGGGAGCTCGCGGG
>JABFRG010000056.1 GCA_013141295.1 Polyangiaceae bacterium | reverse complement strand
GGTGGCGGAAGGTGACGAAGTGGGTGCGCGGGGCCAGCGGAATGGGGCGCGCGAAGGGTGTAGTTTCCACCTTTTCGCCGTCCACCCACACCTCGGCCCAGGGGTCGGCCAGCACCCGGAGGGTGGCGCCGTCCTTGGGCGCAAGCTCCAGCGGGACCTCGCCCGGTCGCGCGGTGCCCAGCGGCGCGCCGAAGAGCGCCTGGGCGGCGATGGCCAGCGCCGAGAAGGTCGCTCCGATGATCGCGAAGCCCCGCGCGAGGCGAAGCCTGGGCAAGCTCTTGGCGCGCGCACGGCCTTCGCGCGGGCGATCTTCGAAGGCGGCGCGGACCACCTCGGACGGCGCGTCGTGACGCTCCAGGTGGGTGATCCGCAAGAGCTCCTCCAGCGCTTTTTCCGCCGAGGGAAAGCGCTCGTCGGCGCGCTTTCGCACCAGGCACATGACGAACGACTCGAGCTCCGTCGAGACCTCCGGCGCCACCTGCCGCAGCGGCGTCGCGGGCCGATGCCGGATGCGATGCCCTTCCGGTGCGCGGCTCGGCGCTTGGCCTCGCCCCTCGCCGACAGCAAATGGACGACGGCCGGAGAGCATTTCGTACAGCGTGATGCCGAGCGAGAAGAGGTCGCTCTCGGGCCCCAGCTCTTCGCCGAGGATCTGCTCCGGCGACATGTACGCCGGCGTGCCGAATCCTTCGTGGGCGCGCGAGCGGTCGTCGTCGGCCTTGCCCAGCCCCTTGGCGAGACCGAAGTCGCAGAGCTTCACCGTACCGTCGCGCCCCACCAGCAGGTTCTCCGGCTTGATGTCCCGATGCAGGAAGCCCCGGGCGTGCACGTGCGCCAGGCCGCGCAGGGCCTCGAGGGCGATGGCGCAGGCGAGGTCTTCGTCGAGGCGGACCCGCCGGCTCAGCATGGCGCGCACGTCCTCGCCGTCCACGTACTCGAGCACCAGGTTGGGGCGCCCTTCGAAGCGGATGAAGTCGATGAAGAGCACCACGTTGGGGTGCGAGAGCTTGGCGAGCACCTTCGCCTCTCGCTCCATCTGCTGCACCATCGGCGAGTCGGCCGAGAAGTTGGTGCGCAGCGATTTCACGGCCACCACGCGACCCCACTCCACCGTCTCGGCGCGCCGAACGGTGGAGAGAGGGCCCGACCCCAGAGGGGAGAAGGCGCGGAAGCCGGGGAGCTCGCTCAAAGAAGACCTAGCCGAGCAGGTCCACGCCGGTCATCACGGCGGGCTGCGGCAAACCCATGAGGCGCAGCATGGTGGGCGCGACGTCGCAGAGGCGACCGCCGGTGCGGATGGTCCGGCCCGGGTCCGCCGCGTTCACGTACAAGAAGGGAACCGGGTTGGTGGTGTGCGCGGTGTGCGGGTTGCCCGTGACCGGATCGCGCATGAGCTCGCAGTTGCCGTGGTCCGCCGAGACGATGACCGCCCCGCCGCGGGCGGTCGCCGCGCGCACGATGGCGCCGATGCCGACGTCCACCGCCTGCACCGCTTCCACGGCGGCGCCGAGGACGCCGGTGTGGCCCACCATGTCGGGGTTCGCGAAGTTCACCAGCACGAAGTCGTAGGTGCCGGTCTCGATGGCCGCCACCACCGCTTCGGTGACCGCCTGTGCGCTCATCTTCGGCGCTAGGTCGTAGGTGGCCACGTCCTTGGGCGACGCGAGCATTTTCCGGTCTTCACCGGGGAACGGCTCTTCGCGACCGCCGTTGAAGAAGTAGGTCACGTGCGCGTACTTCTCGGTCTCGGCGCAGCGAAACTGCTTCTTACCCGCGCGGGAGACGATCTCGCCGAAGGTCTCCGAGAACGTCTCTTTGGGAAAGGCCACCGGGAGCGGGAGCGAGCGATCGTAGGTGGTCATGCACGCGTAGGTCGCGATGGGCGGCGACACCGCGCGAGTGAACCCATCGAAGGAGCTCGAGGCCAGCGCTGCGGTGAGCTCACGCGCCCGGTCCGGTCGGAAATTGAAGTGCAGCGCGGCGTCTTTGGCCGCGTCCATGCCGGCGTAGCTGCCCACCACGAAGGGCTCCACGAACTCGTCGGTCTTCCCCGCGTCGAAGCTGCCCTTGATGCCCAAGGCGACGGTCTCGTGGCGCGGCCCCTTCCCCTCTGCGATGGCGCGATACGCCTGCTCCACGCGCTCCCAGCGATTGTCGCGATCCATGGCGTAGAAGCGCCCGGACACGGTACCCACCACGCCGCGCCCCGCGAGCTTTTCGTCGAGCGATCGCAAGAATCCGGGGGCGGACCCGGGAGCCACGTCGCGACCATCGAGGAAGGCGTGGACCACCACCTGCACGCCGGCCCGGTGCGCCGAGTCGATGAGCGCGAACAGATGCGCGATGCTGCTGTGCACGCCGCCGTCGGAGACGAGCCCCAAGAGGTGCAGGCGCCCTCCCTTGGCCTTGGCGTGCGCGAGGAGCGCGCCGATGACCGGGTTGGTGCCGAGCGAACCGTCGTGCACCGCGTTGTCGATGCGCGAGATGTCCATCATGGCGATGCGTCCCGCACCGAAGTTCAGGTGGCCCACCTCGCTGTTGCCCATTTGCCCCGGCGGGAGCCCCACGTCGGGCCCGCTGGTCTGCACCACGCCGTGGGGGTACTTCGCGAACAGCTCGTCGAGAACCGGGGTCTTCGCGAGCCGCACGGCGTTGTCGGCGCGCTCGGCGCGCTCGCCGAATCCATCGAGAATGACGAGAACCAGGGGCTTCGGAGTCATGGCGCTGCACGATAGCCCATCGCCGCGGAAACGGCGGCAGAAGAAGGCGATCGCCAGACCTCACGCAGCCACGGTCAGCTCCCGCCACAGGTCCTTTTCCAGGGCGCCGAAGAGCGCGAAGGCGGCCTCCACCGAAGGGGCGCCGGCAACGCGGGTCACTTCCGGGGCCGGAGCGCGAAGCTCGTCGCGAAGCTCCTCGACGGCCCGGGCCGCCGCCGCCGCCACGGCCGCCCGCTGAGACGGGTCGAGCGCTTCGTCGAGCCACCGCGCGATGTCCCAGGAAAGCTGCGCGTGGCTCGCTTCGTCGCGGGAGACGACCGCGAGCGCCGCGCGCACCTCGGGATCCTCTACGACGCGGGCCCGATGCAGCTCCACCGCAGCCGCGTAGGTCTCGCGAACCACCCCCTCGACCATGTTCTCCAGCGCCAGGGCCACGCGCGCCCGAGCCTCTCCACGGTTCGGTGGCGCGACCCGACGCACCGCAGGCACGCCCGCGCCGAACCTTCGGGCGAGGGCGCCCACCAGGCTCGCGTGGCGCACTTCCTCGCGCGCAGCGGCGTGACACCGTGCCACCAGCCTTGTCGGCGCACCGAGCAACCACAAGTCCTGCGCCAGCTCCTCGAAGGCCACCACCGCGGCGGCCTCGAGATGCGCGGCGCGGGCGAAATACGCGCCCAGCGCCGAATGCTCGCCGGAGATGGCTTCATCGAGGAGGCCCTCCGGGCGCCGCCCGGAGACCACGCAGCCGCTCAGGGTCGACACCTCGCGATCCTCGGCCACGGCGCAACGCACCTTCACCGTCCCCGCGTGCTCCGGGCACACCGGCGGTATCGTGGGGGCCGCGCCGCCATCCCCGAACAGGCCGGAGGGGTTCTGGCTCAGGCGTCCGCTGTTGGCGAAGGCGTACTCCGACCCGTAGGTGGGGTCGGTGATGTAACAGGTATTGTACACGGACTTTCCGCACACGTCGGCGCAGTCGGTGGTGTAGCTCTGCTCGAACGCCTGCGTCCGCTCCCGGAGGGCCGAGAAGGCGCACGCGGCGCTCGGGCTCACCTCCTTGGTGTCGTCCACCAGGGTGGTGACCTCGTTGCAGGTCTGCCCGCACCCGGCAACGCCGACGGCGCCCGCCACCGCCGCCAAGAGAACTGCCCCGACCTCGACGCCTCGCATGGGTCGAGGGTATCGCAAGGGTCGGGCCACCGAGATCTTTCGGGAAAAGCGGGTGCACGCGGTTCGGTGCCCTGATCTCGACGTCGCGACCCGGTCGGCAGAGCCCGGAGAGGTGCGCCATCTGGCGGATGGCACGTGGTGGGGTGGCGAGCTAGGTCATGCCTGTCTTCGCGCGCCATTCGGGTCGCAGTGCACGCCGAGGCACGAAGACCGGGGAGATTCCAGTGGATCGCCCGTACGCCGGGTGTGGATATGTAAGACCCCACCGAGCCGACCGTGGCACGCAGAATCATGACGTAGTACGGTGGTACGTTCGCTGCATTGCAACGAAAATGACAGGAGAGATGCTTTGAAGAAGTTCCTTGGTTCCGCCCTCGTGCTCGCGATGTCCTCGATGATGATCAACGGTTGCGCGGCCGACGCCGCCCCGGATTCCTCCGAAGACGACATTCTCACGCAGAGCACCATGAACGGCACCGGCGCGCCGGGCCTCATCCTCACCTTCGACGACGGTCCGCGCTCGTACAGCGCGCCGGTCAAGTACACGAGCATCATCGACGGCTCGGTGACCACCCTCTCGAGCAGCGCCGATCTCGCCGAGTGGCTCCAGAAGAAGAACGTCAAGGCGACCTTCTTCATGGTGGGCAACGTGGTGGCGCAGCCGGGCGGCCTGGCGCTCCTCAAGCGCATCGCCGCGGCGGGCCACACCATCGCCAGCCACACCTGGGCGCACATCACGTCGCCCTCCTTCGGCGCGCTCAATGTCGAGAAGCAGAAGTCCGAGATCTCCCAGACCGACGAGATCCTGTTCCGCGAGCAGGGCTTCAGCCGCAACCTGGTCTCCAACGCGGCGGGCAAGCAGATCGTCTTCCTCCGCACCCCCGGCGGCGCCTGGGACAAGAACGACGCCGCCACGCTCAACGCGCAGTTCGGCACCCGCTACGTGGGTCCGGTCAACTGGGACATCGGCGGCGACGCGCCGGCGGCCGATTGGGCCTGCTGGTCGCAGAAGTACAACTTCACGGTGGAGAAGTGCACCGACCTCTACCGCCAGTCGATCACCTCGCACGGCGGCAAGGGCATCATCCTGATGCACGACATCCACTCGAAGTCGGCGCTCATGGCCATGCGCCTCGTGGAAGAGCACCAGAAGGCCGGCAAGACCTTCTACCAGCTGAGCGACGCCCCGCGCGTCAAGGCCGCCATCGACGGCACCAGCGGCTTCAGCGACGCCTTCCACCTTCCCAACGGCCGCGGCGGCGATCCGGCGACCGGCGAAGTGGTCAACGGCGACCAGCAATAGAAGAAGGCTCTGGGCGCAAGGCTCCCGGCTCTTGGCTTCAGCAGAAGTCGAGCCTGGAGCCTTCTGCCATTTCGCGCCGGCCCTGAAGCCTCTCTGCCTGGCGCCAGTCCTTCTGGCGATCAGTGGCGAATCGGCGGAGGGACGTCGGAAGTCACGTAGCTACCTTGGTTCTGCGTCCATCGTTCGTGGAACGGCCCCGGCAGCGCAAGGCCAGATCCGGGCGCCAAGGCTCCGCTGAGGTAGCGACCCGTCGAGACGATGTCGAGGACGGATCCGTTCCCGTATGCAAGGCGGAAGCTCCGTTGAAACGCGGGAGAGGAGATGTTGCCATGAAAAACGACGGTCGACGGATTCCGGAGCGACACCAGCCATAGGTCGTCCACCGCAGAGCCAGCGCTCGTCAGCGTGCGCGTCCTTACCGCGAGGGCCCCGGCGACCACGTGCGCAGGTGTCACCAAACCCCGCTCGAGCTCGACCTCTCCGCCTTCGAGATCGACGACACCGAGCACCTCCAGCTTCATCTCCGCTCCAGCGCCCAGCAAGACCGTGCGCGACGTACACGTCCCCCGGGCGCAATGATCGAGGCGCACGCGAGCAGAGCTCGTGGCGGGCTCGTTCTGGACGAAAACCGCTGCTCTTTCGTAGGCGCTCCCCTTCGGCAGCTGCACGTCGTGCGCCCGGGCGTCGCGGGCGGAAGCGAAGATCACGAGGCCTCCGATACGAGCACCGAGCTTCGCCCAATTTGTCATACAGGTCATTGTACGGCGAAGGCACGATCCGTCATGAAGCTCGCCGAGCCGTGCGCTGGCAAGGTGCTTGCGAGCGGCATCATGACCCATTGCGTTCGGATGCCGACCTCGAAGGTCCCGAACGACGAGTGGGGTCTCTGAAGCCGGAAGCCTTCTCTCAGCCGACGACGTCGCGGAGGCTGTAGCGGCCGGGCGCCTTGCCCTGAATCCACTGCGCTGCCACCAGGGCACCCTTGGCGAAGAGGTCGCGACTGGTTGCCCGATGCGTGAGCTCGATGCGCTCGCCGCTCCCGAGGAACATGACGGTGTGGTCGCCGATGACGTCGCCGCCGCGGATGGCGTGCATGCCCACCTCGGTTTGCCCGCGGGTGCCGGGTTGCCCTTCGCGGCCGTTCACCGCGAGAGCGTCCTCGCGTCCGCGCTTCACCACCTCGAGGAGCCGGAGCGCGGTGCCGCTCGGCGCGTCGACCTTGAACTTGTGGTGGGCCTCGACGATCTCCACGTCGAAGTCGTCGCCGAGGAGCGAGAGAGCCTGCTCCACCAGGCGCCCGAGGACGTGGACGCCCAGGCTCATGTTGGGCTCCCAGAGCACCGGAACGCTCTGGGCGATGTCGGCCAGCGCCTCGCGGTGCGCATCGGTGAGCCCGGTGGTGCCGCTCACCAGCGCCGCGTTGGCCGCCAGCGAGGCCGCGCACACCGCCGGAAACGCATTGGCGCTCGAGAAGTCGATGACCACATCGGGCTTGGTGAGGGGTATCGCCGCCAGGTCTTCGGTGACGAGGGTGCCGCTGAGAGAAACGCCCGCCAGCTGTCCCACGTCGAGGCCCACGCCCTCGGGACTGATGGCGCACACGATGGTGATCTCCTCCTCCAGCGCGAGCCGGGCCACCGCGCGGCCCATCTTTCCCGTGGCCCCCACCAGCGCGAGGCGCATCAGCCGAGCTCCGCGAGGACGGCCATCACGCGATCGGCCACCGCCGAGCCCGAGGGCGCGAGGGGCCCGCGCACCACGTTCTCGATGACGCCCCGGCGAGCCAGGGCGGCTTTGGCCGGCCCGGGGTTCGCTTCGATGAACATCGACTCGTGCACCGGCATGAGCCGCAGGTGGGCCTTGCGCGCTTCCTCGAACTTGCCGTCGAGCGCCAGCGCCGTCGCCTGCGTGACCTCCTTCGGGAGCACGTTGCTGGTGACGCTGATGACGCCACGGGCGCCCACGGAGATCATCGGCAGGGTGAGCGCGTCGTCGCCGCAGAGCACCGTCAGGCGCCCGCCGGTACGGCGAACGATCTCCTGCGCCCGAAGCACGTTGCCGGTGGCCTCCTTGGTGGCCACCACGTTGGGCGCCGCCTCGGCGATGCGCAGCAAGGTGTCGCAGGTGAGGTCGATGCCGGTGCGCACCGGCACGTTGTAGAGCACCACCGGGCAGGTGACGCTCTTGGCCACCGCCACGAAGTGCTGGAACAAGCCCTCCTGGCTGGGGCGATTGTAGTAGGGCACGACCACCATCACCGCATCGGCGCCGGCCTTCTCGGCGGCTTGCGAGAGATGAATGGCATGCCGGGTGGAGCTCGAACCGGTTCCGGCGACCACCTGGGTCTTGCCGCGCGCCGCTTTCACGCAGCGCTTCACGAGCTCGAGCTGCTCCTCGTCGCGCAGGGTCGGGCACTCGCCGGTGGTTCCGCACGGAACCAGGCCCTGCACGCCGCCCTGGATCTGCATGTCGAGGAGGCGGTCGACGGCGGCCCAGTCGACGGACTCGTCGGCGGCGAAGGGGGTGACGAGCGCGGTGTAGGTTCCCTGCAGCGTGATCATGCTCTTCCCATCGCGCGATCCGCGGGGCGGCGCAAGTCTCGGGCACTAAAAAACGTCGCGGAGATCCGGGCCTTCGAAATGGCTCAGGAAAGCGTCCCTCTCCTGGAGGTCGGCCAGGAACCGCGCGTCGGCGCCGTCGGGGGCCGGCTTCTCGAGCAAATGGCCCAGATGCCGGAGCCGCCGCACGTGGGCTCGGACCCGCGCCTCGGCGTAGCCGGTGCTGGTGCCGGTGTGGAGAATGAAGGCCCAGTCGCTCGACTGCAGGAGCAAGAGCTCGCGGATCACCTGGTCGAGCACCTCGCCGCGGAAGCCATCGGCGCCGCGATGCCGGTCCACCAGCCACTTCACGTAGCGGCTCGCGTGGTGCACATGACGCCAGAGGTGCCCGCTCTTGGGGCCCACCCACACCTCACCGTAGCCGGCCTCGCCCCACGACGACGCGGCTGGCGTGGCCACCGCCAGCTCCGGTCGCGCCGCCAGGTGCTCCCCCAGCGTCACCGCCGCGAGGCGACCATCGGTCCCCTGGGCCAGGGCCCGGAACACCGCTTCGATGAAGTCCGGCCCCTCGAACCACCAGTGACCGAAGAGCTCGGCGTCGTAGGGCGACACGATGATCGAAGCGTCCACATCCCGGGCCTGCCGGCGCCGGGCCTCGACGAAGTCGTGGGCGTGGGCCCGCACCCGCTCCATGGCCACGCCCGGCTGATAGGGCTCCTTGTGGTCGCCGGGGCCGGTGATGCGGTAGTACTTGAGGCCGGTCATCACCCGGGTCCCGAAGGGTCCCACCTCGTCGCGGAGGAGGTCCTCCGGTAGGTCGAAGCCGATGTCGCGATAGAAGTCCCGGTAGAACGGGTCGCCCGGATAGCCGCTCTCGCGCGACCACACCTGGGCGCTGGAAGCGGGATCGCGGGCGAAGAAGGCGGTGCCGGCGGGCGACGCGATGGGCGCGAACACCCCCGCCGGGGGACGAGGCCGGGCGTGGGTCACGCCATGCTCGTCGAGAAGTGTGTATTTTACACCAGAATCGGCCAGCGCACCGTCGAAGGCCGGATCGTAGGCGCACTCCGGAAGCCACATGCCGCGGGCCGGGCGCCCCACCAGCGACGCGAACGCGGCCATGCCGAGCCGGAGCTGGGCGCCGATGGACTCGGGCGTGGGGAGGTAGCCGGGCAGGTACGCGTGGGTGGCGGAGCAAGCGATGAGCTCGATGTTGCCCCGGTCCCAGTGCGCGCGAAGCCCTCGCACCACGTTGCCCTGGTAGCGATCCCACACGCCGCGCAGCTTCGCGAAGCGGTCGCGGTAGAACGTGGCCACCGGGGCGAAGGACGCATCGCCGTAGAGCCGCACCATCTCCACTTCCGCCAAGGCTTCGAGCCGCGTCAGGTACTCGTGGAAGCGGCCCTGGAGCATGGGGTCGGCGAGCATCGACGCCAGCGGCGGCGTGAGGCTCATGGTCAGACGGAAGGGAACGCCCTCGGCCTCGAGGCGATCGAACGCATCGAGCAGCGGCAAGTAGCACTCGAGGATGGCCTCGAAGAGCCAGCGCTCCTCCAAGCTGCGCTCGTGCTCCGGGTGCCGCACGTACGGCAGGTGCGCGTGCAGCACGATGGCGAGATGGGTGCCCGACATGCGCGGCAGCTTACCCGGGAACCCGGGCAGGCGCGTCAAGCGTTCCGCGCGCGGAGGTCATTCGCGCCCCAGCACGAGCCGGATGGCGCGCTCAGGGAGAGACGTACACGGCGCCCTGCGTGCCCGCGTGGCATGCGGCGCTGCCGCCACAGGCCTGGCCGCCGGCGTTCGTCGCCATCTTGGCGATCTTGCCGTCCTTGGTGCGCACGCCCGCATAAGCCGTGGCCGGAAGCGCCGCGGGGGCGCCGTTCTGGCTCGCGGGGAACCAGAATGCGCCGTCGGTATCGGTGTTCGCCTTGAAGCGCGCGCCGGCACCGTCGCTGATCCAGATCTCGGCGTCGGCCACGCGGGTAGCGCTCCCGGCCTTGTCCACGAGCACGCCGCCGGTGATGAACTTCGGCGCAGTGCCGCCGTGGCAGGCTCCGGTGGCCGTGCAGTTGAGGGTCTGGTCGAGGGCGTTGATACCGCCGGCTCCGCCGCTGCGGTGGGCGTTGGCGTTCGGGGGCTTCGATGCGTACGCGGTGGCGGAGATGGGATCCTTCGGGTCGACCGTGCCGGAGCTTCCGCCGTCGACGCCGCCGCTCGAGGTCGTCCCCGACGAGCCGCCGGAGCTGGTGCTGCTACCGGAGCTACTGCGGGGCTTGAACTCGATGGCGCTGGGGTCGCCCCCGCTGCAAGAAGCAGCCAGCGCAGTCAATCCAACGGTACCGAGTAGAAGCAGATACTTGCGCATGCGGTCCTCGCGCTCCTGATGGGGCCGGGGCGGAGCGATTGTCCAGCCCACGGCTGCGGCGTGGTCTCAGTATGCCTTGGCAGGTTCGGCCATGCCAGCATGGAAACCGCTGCGGTCTCGTGCCATCACCTGTGAATTCACGCACTTCGCTCACCCCGCGGGGGCTCCGGAACCCATGGAAACCTCAGAGGGACCGGGGGGCGGCCCGATGGAACCGACGAAGCGCACACACGATCGCTTTACAAAGGGCATCGCATTCGTATACTGCCGCTCCCTTCCGGCCCACCCTCGCTTGCGAGACCGCCGGAGCACCCCGCCGACGATCCAGGCCCGACGCAAGTCGACCTCGACCGACGGCTCCAGAAAGAGGGCACCTCATGTATGCGGTAATCAAGACGGGCGGAAAGCAATATCGAGTAGCGCAGGGCGATGTCGTCCGCGTGGAAAAGCTCGAAGGCAGTGTCGGGGACACCATCACCTTCGGTGAAGTGCTCCTCATCGGCGGCGACGCCCTCAAGATCGGCACGCCCAGCGTCGCCGGCGCCAAGGTGACGGCGAAGATCACCGCCCAGGACCGCGCCAAGAAGGTCATCGTCTTCAAGTTCCGTCGGCGAAAGAACTACCGTCGCAAGGCGGGTCATCGTCAGCCGTTCACGGCTCTTCAAATCACCGGAATTCAAGGCTGAGGTCACGCCATGGCTCACAAAAAAGGTGCAGGAAGCACGCGCAACGGTCGCGATTCGAACTCCCAACGTCGTGGCGTCAAGGTCTACGGCGGTGAAGTGGTTCGGGCCGGCAACATCCTCGTTCGCCAGGTGGGCAGCACCATCGCCGCCGGCAAGAACGTCGGTCTCGGCAAGGACTTCACGCTGTTCTCCCTCGTGGACGGCGTCGTGAAGTACGAGTGGCGGACCAAGGACCAGAAGAAGGTCTCGGTTTATCCCGCCGCTGCTGCCGCCGCGAGCTGAAGCAACACGATGAAACGCCGGGGGAATCAGGGTACCGAAGCCGCCCGGCGCAAGAGGCCGAAGTTGGAAGAACTTTCCGACGCGACGATGGAATCCACCGGCGTTCGGCTCTCGATGAAGGATGCTCGCTACCGCATGCTCGCGGTGGACCTCGACGGAACGCTGCTCGATCGCTCGGGTAAGCCCCACGCTCGAGACATCGCTGCCCTTCGCGCCCTGGTCGCGGCGGGCGGTATCGTCACCATCGTTACAGGTCGCCTGTTCGCAGGGACCCGAGAGGCCGCGGAGCTGATTGGCATCCGCGGCCCTGTCGCGTGTGCCGACGGCAGTCACCTGGTGGACGCCGAGAGCGGGGCCACCCTGCAGCACCACGGCATCGACAAGAATCGCAGCGACGTTCTGCGCAGCGCGCTCCGGACGCACGGCCTCGCGACGTTCGTCTTCAAGCACAACGCCATCGTGCACGACGCCCGCGGCGACGCCTTCCTGCCCTACGTGCAGATGTGGTCGAACCAGATCGAGCGCACCGAAGAGGTGTGGAACCACGGCGCCTTCCGCAGCGGCGACGTGACCGCCGTCGTGGCCCTGGGCTCGGAGACCGACGTCACCTCCGTGGTGACCCACGTGCGCAACAACACCCTCCCCAGCTTGCAGATGGCCACCTTCGCCATCCAGCGCCTGGGCGAGCTGTGGGGCTTCATCGCCCGCGCCGATAGTGTCAGCAAGGGCACCGCGCTCGGCTGGCTCGCCAATCACCACAAATGCACGGTCAAAGAGATCGTGTGCGTGGGCGACTGGCTCAACGACCTGCCGATGATGAGCGTCGCCGGCCGATCCTTCGCCATGGGGCAATCCCCGGCCGAGGTCAAGGCGGCCGCAACCGACGTGCTTCCGGAGACGAGCGCGCAGGGCGGGGGCATCGCCCGCGTCGTCGAAGAGGTCTTCGGCGTCACGGTCGACGAGTAGTCGCCAAGCGATTCTGCCGCGTCGCGCAGTAGTGGTAAGGTGCGGGCGTGGGCGCCTGCCTCGATAACGTTCCCGTTGGCCAGACCATCCGCGTCCGCGCGGTGTCGCTCTCGTCCGAGGAGCGCGAGTGGCTCGGGGCGGTGGGCATCGTGGCCGGCGAAGTGCTGACGGTGCTGCGGCGCGCGGCCTTCGGCGGCCCCATGCACGTGCGCACCGAGGACGGCGGCGAGTTCGCCATCGCGCAGTCGCTCGCGGCAGCCATCGAGACGGAGAGCGCCGGGTGACCGCCGAGTGCCACACCGACCCGGCGCCGGAGGCCAGCAAGGGCGGCGAAGAGCAGGCTCGCACGGGGCTACGCGTGGTGCTGGTGGGCCGGCCCAACAGCGGCAAGTCGTCATTGTATAATACACTGACAGGCGGCAACGCCCACGTGGGCAACTACCCCGGCGTCACCGTCGACATCCTGGAGGCCGACGTGGCGCTCGAGGGCGGGCGTACCGCCACCGTGTGCGACCTGCCGGGCTTCTACTCGCTCGCGGCCACGGTCGACGCCGACACCGACGAGGGCATCGCACGGCGTTTCCTCGACGCGCCCCACGACGGACCGCGGCTGGTGACCCAGGTCATCGACGCGACGCAGCTGGGCCTCGGCCTCACGCTCACCAAGGAGCTTCTGCGCCGCGGCGAAGCGCTGCAGCTGGTGGTGACGCAGAACGATCTCCTGGAGGCCGACGATCGGCGGCTCGATGCAACGGCCCTGGAGGCCGCCCTCGGGGTGCCGGTGTGTCTGGTCACCGGCCGCGACCGGGCCGCGCGCACGCGGGTGCTGGAGGCCCTCGCAGCCCACCCGCTGGGCGCCACCAGCGCTGGTACCTGGGAGCCCAAGGCCCTGGCGCGATCGGTGATCCGCAGCATCGAGGCGGGCGCGCCCAGCACCGGAATCCTCGGCCCTTCGCGGCGGCAGCGAGCCACCGCGGCGCTCGATCGCCTGCTGCTGCATCCACTGCTGGGGCCGGTGCTCTTCGTGGGGATCATGACCCTGATCTTCGCGGCGGTCTTCCTGGTGGCCGACCCCGCGAGCGACGCCGTGAACTGGGTCATGGGCCTCCTCGGCAAGCTCATCACGCGCGGGCTCGGCAATGGCCTGCTGGCGTCGTTCCTGGTGGACGGCGTGCTCGGTGGAGCGGGCACGGTGCTGGCGTTCATGCCGCAGATCGTGATCCTCACGGTGGCCATGGAGCTGCTCGACGCCACCGGCTACCTGGCGCGCGGCGCGTTCCTGGTGGACCGCGTGCTCCGCTTCATGGGGCTCTCGGGTCGGAGCTTCTTGCCGCTGCTCATGGGGCACGCGTGCGCCGTCCCGGCCATCTCGGCCACGCGCATCATCCGCGATCCCCGAGAGCGCCTCACCACCATCCTGGTGCTGCCGCTCATGACCTGCTCCGCGCGCATTCCCACCTACGCGCTGGTGGTCTCCACGTTCTTCTCGGACCGCGGCGCGCTCTTCCGGGCGGCCCTCTTCGTGGGCCTGTATTTCGCGGGTCTGCTCGCCGGTCTCCTGGCCTCGCTGGCGCTGCGGCGAACGGCCACCAAGGGCCGCGGCCTGCCGCTGGTGCTGGAGATGCCGAGCTACCGCACGCCGCAGCCGCTCCTGGTGGCGAAGAAGGGATACCTGGCGGCCAAGCGCTTCCTGCGCGACGTGGGCACCACCATCCTCGCGGTGGCGGCGGTGCTGTGGGTGCTCCTCAACGTGCCGGTGCCGGGGCGCGGATCGCCCTCCGATCCGGTCATCGAGCGGAGCGTCGCGGCGGCGGTGGGTCAGGGCCTCGAGCCCATCACGCGTCCGGCGGGCTTCGATTGGCGCATGAACGTCGCGCTGGTGGGCTCCTTCGGCGCGCGCGAGCTCATGGTCGGCACCATGGGCGTCATCCTGGGCGTAGAAGACGCCGACAACGACACGACTACCTTGGCCCAGAAGATTCGCGACGCCAAGAAGCCCGACGGCTCGCCCCAGTACACGACGCGCACCGGCCTCTCGCTCCTGGCCTTCTTCGTCCTGGCCTGCCAGTGCATGAGCACGGTGGCGGCCATTCGCCGGGAGACGAAGAGTTTACGTTGGCCAGCGTTCGTGCTCGCCTACACCTACGGGGTCGCCTACCTGGCCTCGGTGCTCGTCTACCAGCTCGCCGGAGCATTCGGGATCGCATGAACCGATGAAAGGCCGCGGCCTCCGTCTCCAGATCGTGCTCGCGCTGGCGGGTCTCCTGCTTCTGGTGTTCGTGCCGCTCTTCGGGGCCATCGCCAGCATCACCCAGAGCACGCTCGAGCGTTCGCGAGAAACCAGCGCGCGCTCGCTGGGGCGCGCCATCGCGACCCACGTGGCCGACGCGCGGGCCTCGCATTCGGCGGCGGATCTGGGGACGATCTTGAGCAGCCACGTGGGCACCTCCGGCGCGCTGGCGTTGGCGGTGTACGATCGCAACGGGGCGGTCGAAGCGGCGGCCGGAGAAGGCGACGAGGTGGCCAGCATTCCGCCCCCTACCCGTCCGTACGGCGAGGGGACCTTCTCGCGGGGCGGAGCGCGCGGGCGGGTCCTCGACGTGGTGGTCCCCCACGACGACTTCGCGGTGGTGGCGCGACTGCGGCTGGGCGACGAGGCCGGATACACCGCGCAGCTGGTGCGATTGTTTGCACTCTACACGGTCGTCTTCGCCATGGCGTTCCTGGTGTTCTCGTACTTCTTCCTCACCCGCCTCATCGTGCGGCCGGTGGAGGAGCTGGCCCACGCGGCAGACCGGGTGGCCTCCGGAGCCTCCACCCTCGACGTGCCGAAGCGCGGCGCGCGCGAGCTCCTCGACCTGGGCGAGAGCTTTCGCGACATGACGGCGCAGCTCCTGGCCAAGGAGGAGGCGCTGCGGCGCAAGGTGGAAGAGCTGGAGAAGACCACCACCCGCCTCGTGGAGACGCGCTCGCAGCTGGCCGGCAGCGAACGACTCGCCAGCGTGGGTCGGTTGGCCGCCGGCGTCGCGCACGAGATCGGCAACCCCATCACCGCCATCATCGGGATGCAGGATCTGCTGCTCGAGGGCGGCTTGCCCGCGGAGACCGAGCGCGACTTCCTGGGGCGCATGCGCAAGGAGACCGAGCGTGTGAGCACCATCGTGCGCGATCTGTTGGACTTCGCCCGCACCAAGGAGGCGCCGCCCAGCACCCGCGAGCAGGGCAACGTGCGCGAGGCCATCGAGGCGGCGGTGGCCCTGGTGAAGCCGCAGAAGGACATGCGCGACTTCGACCTCGAGATCGACGTCGAGGGCAGCCCCGGTCCGGTGCTCCTCTCGACACAGCGCCTCACGCAAGTGGTGCTGAACCTGGTGCTGAACGCCAAGGACGCGCTCACCACCATGAAGGCCCCCCGCGAGAAGCGAGGCATCCGCGTGCGCGCGCGCAACGAAGGCGCCCACATGCTCCTCGAGGTGGAGGACGACGGGCCCGGCATTCCCGGTTCGAGCCAGCTCAAGGTCTTCGAGCCCTTCTTCACCTCCAAAGACATCGGAGAGGGTACCGGCTTGGGCTTGGCGGTGTGTCGCGGTCTCGTGGAGTCCGGCGGCGGCACCATCGAAATAGATGCAACCTACACCGAAGGCGCCCGCATCCGCGTCATGCTGCCGGCGCGTAGACAGAACTAGAACGGTCTAGACCCTATCACCTCACCCCCGGCCCCTCTCTCTGAAGGGCGCTTGCGCGGGGGAGGGAACGGGCGTCCTTTTGCGTGCATATTACACACACACGAGCCGTGCTTGTCGGGATCGCAGATGGTTCGGGTTCGGGGCTTGGGCGAGAAGGCCAGAAGGCCAGGAGCCTCGGCAGAGCGCTGAACCTGGGTCACGCAAGGAACGTCCGCATCTTGCCTCAGCCCCAAGCCCTTCTGCCCTCACCCCTTCTTGCCTCAGCCCCAAGCCCCGAACCTCAGCCCCGAACCCGACACCCGACACCCGAGCCACTTGCTCCGTCGTGAGCGAGAGCACGGCGCCCCTTCACGGCATCGACGAAGGTGGGCTTGCCGGGCTTGGGTGCTCGGTCGTTCCTGCCTGACCGCGCACGAAGCTTGCCGGCTACCGTGCGTGCACGAAGCAGTACGCGTGTCGCCGTCACGCTTCCTGCGCGAAAAGGGCATGAACAACCGAGCCCCCCGCGCCCTTCCGCTTCCGCACCATCGTCTCGTGGCCTACCAGGTCGCCATCGAGCTGCTCGCCCTCGTACGCGACGCGAAGTTGCGCGATGCGAAGTTGCGGGATCAGGCAATGCGGGCGGCGAAGAGCGTGTGTCTGAACGTGGCTGAAGCATCGGGGCGCACGAGCCCGGCGGACAAGGCGCGGGTGTTTGGGATCGCGCGGGGGGAGGCGCTCGAGGTGGCGGCGGCGCTGGAGATTGCGCAGGTTGCCGGGGAAGTGGATGGCGAGGTTGCGGAGCGGGGCATTCGGGTGGCGGCGCGGCTGTATGCGGTGCTCACCGGGTTGGCCCGGTAGGGCTACGGGCCCTCGTCGGCCCTTTTGCGTGCAGGTTGCACGCACGCAAACCGTGCGTATCGAGGTCGCAGATGGTTCGGGTTCGGGTTCGGGGCTTGGGCCAGAAGGGAAGAAGGCGAGAAGGCCAGAAGGCCAGGAGGCCAGGAGGCCAGGAGGCCAGGAGGCCAGGAGGCCAGAAGGCGTGAAGGGCGGAAGGGCAATGAACCACGAGCGCATCGTGAGTCGTCACGCGCGGCGTGCGCCAGTATCTCGAAGAAACCAAGGGTCATCCCGAGCGAAGCGAGGGACCCCCTCTGCCACTTCGTCGCAAACAGGAAGGGCGTCCGTTTGCGTGCAGGTTGCACGCACGCGAACTGCGCTTGTCGAGGTCGAAGATGGTTCGGGTTCGGGTTCGGGGCTTGGGCCAGAAGGGCTTGGGCCAGAAGGGCTTGGGCCAGAAGGGCTTGGGCCAGAAGGCGAGAAGGGAGCGGAGGCCGGTGGATCAGTTTCCGAGCGGCCGCAGCACGGGCGTGCGCAAGAACGCGGACTTCTGCCGAACGTTTCCGGCAATCGGCCCGTAGCCTCTGGCCCTTCCGGCCTCTGGCCCTTCCGGCCTCTGGCCCTTCCGGCCTCTAGC
>JABFRG010000060.1 GCA_013141295.1 Polyangiaceae bacterium | reverse complement strand
TGCCCCCACAGGCCGGACAATTGGTATCTAAGATCAAAGGGTTACGATGCGCCCACGGGAACACCTGTGGGTGGACGGCGAAGGGGCGTGGGCCTGCGCACACAGATTCGACGGCGATGTTCTCGGGGAAACGAAGGGATCCGGAGGTGCTTCGCCGATGGCCATTGCGGGATTCAGACAAACCCCCGTATCGTGATCGAGTGAGGCACCTTCCGCGGTCGCCTGAACGGGTGATCCCTCCCGCGTTGCTCTTTGGGGCGAGTCTTATCGCCGTGTTCTTCACGGCGTGCGAGACCGTCGACCCCGGGCCGAATTTCGTCATCCCCAACGAGACCTTCGATGCGGACTTCTTCTTCTGCCATGTGGAGCCGGAGTTCCTCTTCGCGAAGAAGTGCGGGCCCGGCGATCCGGCGGCGGGCGACGCGGCCAATGGCTGCCACTTCAACTCGGCGGCGGTCAGCGGCATGCCGCTCGTGAACCACGCGGTCATCGACTGCGGCGGCGGCGAAAAACCGCTGAGCCGCGCGCAGCTCGCGCCCGGCGGGCCGGCTCAGGGAAACCTGCAGGCGGCCTCGCTGGAAATGAGCCGCGATGCGCTCACCGCCCCCATCGTGGTGCGACCGAGCGGCGCCAAGCATCCGCGGGTGGTGCTCGTGCCCGGCGATCCCGCCATCGACGTCCTCAAGCGATGGGCGAACCGATGAGGAGGTCCTTCCTGCTGGCGGCGCTCACCGCCACCATCATGGCGACCGTCACCGCGGTGCCCGCCCCGGCGGCCGCTGCGGAAGACGAGGCCTTCGCGCGGGTGGTGGTGGACGCCGCGGAGCTGCGATCCGGCCCCGGGGTTTCGTATCGCGTCATCTACACCGCGCATCGCGGGGAGACGCTCGCCGTCGAAGAGCGCCGGGCCACGGGCTTCTGGCTCCGGGTCACCTTGCCCGATGGCCGCACCGCCTACGTGCTGGGCGACGAGGTGCAGTCCTATCTCGTGGATCCGGACTCGCCGGATGCTCCGTCGCGCCCGGGCTTCTTCGCGCCACCGCCGCTGTCCGGAAGCCACGGCGGTCTCGCCATCGTGGGCGGCGTGCTGCGGACCCCCCTCACCAACGGGCCCACCGAGATCTTCGGCTACATGGAGATCCGGCCCTCGGTGGTGGTTCACCCTACGCTCTCGCTCGACGCGTTCGTCGGCGCCGGCCTCACCTCCGACGGAGCCCAGGTGCTCTACGGGGGCGGCGCAACCGTGTACTTTGCACCCAACTGGGCGCTCTGCCCGTTCTTCTCCCTGGGCGGCGGCGGCCTGAGCGTCATCCCCAACTCCGACACCTTCGTCCTCAAGCGCCAGGACGTGTTCGCCGGCCGCGCCGGTGGCGGGCTCCTGTTCGCGCTGCGCAATCGCATCCTGGTGCGCCTGGAGGCGAGCAACCTCACGCTGTTCACCGCCGACTCGTTCCGCAACGCCCAGACCTTCGCCGGTGGGCTCGGAGTCTACTTCTAGGAGAGTCCCATGCGCTGCCTCGTCCTCCTCCTCGTCCTCGCCGCGTCGGCCGCCTCCAGCATCGGCTGCGTCACCGTCAAGCCCCAGGAGCGTTCGCTCCTCGCCGACCCCATCATGCAGTTCGAGGGTGATCAGGCCACCGCGGCCCAGCTGCGGCACGCCATCGAGAACCGCGAGGGCAGCTACGGCGGCGCGGGCGTATCGGGTGGAGGATGCGGTTGCAACTGATCCGGTGGACCACTGCGTTGGGCCTCGCGGGCGCTCTCTGCGGCGTCGCGGGCGCGGCGCGCGCGCAGGTCGTCACGTTCGATACCGCGCACACGTTTTATCACGAGGCCCCGACCCGCACGAACATGACGGTGTACAGCCCGAACACGGCGCTGAAGGCGTCGCCGTGGTCGTGGCTCGACGTGAGCGGTGGCTACGAGGCCGACATCGTCTCCGGCGCCAGCGTGGCCACCAAGGCCGGCTCCGCGTACCAGGCCACCAACCCCGGCGCCGACGTGATCTCCACCGCCAGCGTGAAGGACGTGCGCCACCGGGGCTTCGGCGGCCTCGGCCTCAAGAAGGACGACGTCACGTTCACCGGCGGATTCTCGTACTCGACCGAGAACGACTACAAGTCACGCACCCTCAACCTGGCCCTGCGCACCGACGCCTTCGACCACAACAGCCAGTTCGAGATCTCCTACGCCCGTAGCTTCGATCTCGTCTGCGACCGCGTGCAGAGCAGCACCGACGGCTTCGCGCGCTTTCGGGCCCTGGAAGACTCCAAGGGCTGCTTCACCGACGTGCCCGAGCGGCGCACCCGCGATCTCGTGGTCGACGGCTTCCAGGGCAGTTGGTCGCAGTCGTGGACGCCGGAGCTGGTGACGCAAGCCGTGTACTCTGCACAGGTCCTCAACGGCTTTCAGAGCAACCCCTACCGCAGCATCATCGTGGGGCAGGGCATCAAGGGGCAGGAGCACCACCCGGAGAACCGCGCGCGTCACGCGCTGGCGCTCCGCGGCAACTACTACGTTCGCCCCCTCAAGACAGTGTTCCGGCTCGGGCTCCGCGGCTACCTCGACTCCTGGGACGTCAAGAGCGTCACCACCGAGCTGGAGGCCGAGCGCTACCTCGGCGAGCGCCTGCGCCTGGCGCTGCGAGGCCGCTTCTACAAGCAGGGCGGGGCGGTCTTCTGGAGCGACGATTACACCGGCGGCGATCTGCCGCTGGGGCCCAAGGGCCAGTACTTCACCGGCGACCGCGAGCTCTCCCCGTTCTACAGCTTCCTCGTGGGCATCCGCCTCGGCTACGCGGTGGAAGCCCAGAAGAGCCGCATCCTGGGCATCCTCCACAACGTCAAAGTGGGCGGCTCCTTCGACGTCGTGCACTTCAACTACGAGCAGTACACGCTCGGCGGCGCCCCGGTCGGCAACGCTCGCGCGTTCATTGGCGCGCTCAACGCCTCCCTCGGCTTCTGACGGGGCGTTTCGCGGCGATACCTTCGCGATGCCGTCGTCGGCCGTCCTCACGTACAGGAGTACGTTCCGGGCGCTGCCCCCAACGACCGCGCCTCGCTCGGTCTCACCACGAAACGCCTCCGTCAGGCGCAACGTCGTCGTGGGAAGAGCAGGCGCGCTCGCTTCGCTTGCGCCAGGAGAGCCCTGAAGGCCGACGCAGCTGAGGGCCGGTGCACGTTGAACGCCGACGCAGCGGCGATCTCTGGCGCGAGCGAAGCAAGCGCGCCCACGCAACGAGGTCGCGGCGAGATTGAGCGAATCGGGGTGAGGTCGAGCTCTGGCTAGGACGGTCGCGCGGAACGTACTCCTGTACGTGAGCACGTTGCGAGTGGCACGAAACAATGACTGGAGGTGAAAGTCCTACCCCGGGGCCCTGACGAGGGGAACCCGACACCGATGTGACAAGGGCGTCGACCTGGAAACCCAGGCCCT
>JABFRG010000187.1 GCA_013141295.1 Polyangiaceae bacterium | reverse complement strand
GAGCGGCGGCAACCGTGGGGGCAGAGCGATGACCGCCGTGCGCGACCTTGGGCTCCGGCGCATGGGCGGGGGCGGCGACCGGAACCTGGGGTGCCTCGGGCGCCGAGCCGATGTTGATGGCGGGCGGCGCGGCGAGCGCAGCAGCCATGGCGGGATCGACGGACTTCGGCGGAGCAACGACCGCCGGAGGAAGCGGAGCGGCCTCGGTCTTGGGGGCGGCCACGGCCGCAGCGGACTTCGGGGCGTCGGCATTGGGAGCGTTGCGGAAGGCGAGGAACCCTACCGCAGCGCAAGCGACCGCGGCGGCGGTGCCGATGGCGTAGACCCAACCGGCGCGGCTCGCGGCCGGAGCCGGCGGACGCACGGTGATGGTTTGGCCGGGTGCCGACGGGGCCATGCTGCGCACCGAACCGGTCTGGTCCGCGTACATCTGAAGCGACACGGGCGGGCACGAGTCGTTGGCGTTGGGCACGAAGGCGCCATAGGGCGCGTAGGGCGGCGGAGTGACCGCATTCATGCGGTTGAACGGCGTGGGCGCCGGCGCCGGCGGCGCGATGGTCTGCGGACGCATCGGACGAAAGGCCGCGGGGGGCGTCGGGTTCATCATCAGCGGGTGCGACTGCGGAACCACCGGGCGCTGCGCCGAGGCGCTGGCGGGGTCGAAAATGCAGGTCACGTCGTCGTCTTCCTCGGAGAGCGACGGAAGCTGGGGACGCGAGTGCGATACCGGCGCCACCATCACGTCCCGGGAGCTGACCGGGGCGCCCGAGGTCGAGACCCCACGCTGGATGCGGGGCCGGGCAAGGGGGGCGTTGGAACGGTGCTGCGCCATAACTTCAGTGTCTGCATACGGCGCGCCATGGTTCATGGAGCGAAACCACCGGCATTTTCCGACGTATACGGAGCCAAACCGGGCCTCCATGGACCAGACCGCTGGGTGTCTCGCGATCCATCGATGGCGACTGCCCTCAGGCAGGGGCGAACGCCCCCACGGTCGCACCAATGTCCCGGTAGCTCAGCGGGAGACCACCGGGAACGCCTCCCGGTAGTCGTGCATTGTCCGGAGCTCGTCGATGTCGTGGACGAAACCGGTGGCTTTGCGAAATGCCGAGGCGTCGATGGTGATGGGGTACTTGATGTGCTGCAGGGCGCCCGCCGGGAGCCGCGGCAGGCCGAAGCGCCCGAGCGCCGCGCTGAACACGAACTCCGGCAGCGCCACTGCGGTGCGACCGGTCTCCTTGATGATGATGGAGAGCGGCACCGGCTGAGGACCGGCGACGTTGAACACGCCCACCGGACGCTTCTCGACGGTGACCGCGATGGCCCGCGCCACATCGAGCTCGTGCATGAACTGGAACAGCGGATCGTGACCCAGGATGGTGGGCACGCGGGGTCCACGCACGAAGGTGCCCAGGGTGCCGTGACCCGCGGGCCCGAGCGTGTAGCAAAGGCGCAAGACAGAGGTGGCGAACTCACGATGGCGCCACAGCGCGCTGCCGGCGTAGAGGTCCGAGGCCACGAGATCGGCCAGCTCCGGAAACGACGCCAGGCCCATCGGGGGCTCGTCTTCCGTGTGGTAGAGCGGCGAGTCCGGGGCGGCGCCGTAGTACGTGTGTCGGCCCACGAAGATGACGTGCTCGACGCCGTACTTCTTGGCGTGCTCCACCACCGCGCGGGTGCCGCCGAGGTTGATGCGATAGCGCTCGTCGCTCTTCTCGAGGAGGTGCGTGACGGTGGCCATGTGAACCACCACCTGCGGGCGGATCTTGCGGAACACGTCTTCTGCGGCGCGCTTGCGAAGGTCGACCTCGAAGATCTCGATGCCCTTGGGCGCGTCGGGCCAGGGGCGCCGATCGATGCCGTACACTTCGTGGCCTTCGTCGCGGAGCAAGAGCGCCACGCCCTGACCGATCATGCCGGAGATGCCGGGAATGAGGACGCGCATCAGGCTTCTCCCTTGCGGCGGCGACGACCGACCTCGAGCATGGCGGCGATGCGCTCCTTCACCTGCTCCACGTAGCCGTTCACCACGTCGTCTTCTTCCGAGCCGTCGCCTTCGAACTGGATCGGTTCGCCGTAGTACACGTCGAGCTGCACCGGCAGCGGGATGGCGAAGAGCCACGGGGTCACCGGGATGTACGGAACGCCCAGCAGCTTGCCCAGCGACACTGCGTTGAACACCGTAGGTACCGCCTCACCGCCGCCCAGGAACGCCATGGGCACGATGGGAGAGCGCGTGCGCAGCGCCAGGCGCATGAAGCCGGTGCCGAAGTTCACCAGCGAGTAGCGCTCCTTGTAGAGCTTGGCGGTGCCCCGCGCACCTTCCGGGAACACCATGAGCAGGCGGTCGTCCTCGAGGAGGCGCGCCGCGTTCTCCGGGAGGCCGGTGAGCTGCCCGGCGCGCGTGGCCCACATGGCGGCGATGGGGAACTTGGCGATGAACTTCTCGGCCATGCCCTGGGCCAGCCGTGGCGGGTTCATCTCGAAGAACGTCGAGGCAATGACGCAGCCGGCGTCGAGGGCGAAGCCGCCCGAGTGGTTGCCGACGATCATGGCGCGCCCGCGTGCGGGCACGTTCTCCATGCCGTGAACCTCGACCTTGAAGTAGTGGCGATAGGCGAGCTTGAGGAGGGTCATGCTCTGCGCGAGGTGGGCGCGCGAGAGTCCGTAGGGGTCGACGCCGCTTTCGTTGAACGGGACTTCGAGCTCCATCACACGCCGCTGAACCTCGGCATCCACGGGAATTTGCAAGCCACGACCTCCGCACCGCAGGCTACCCAAGGTGAACGGCGACGGGTCGGAAAATTCGCTCTATTCTGCGGTCACTCCCATGACCGGCACGGGCACGCGCATCGTCTGCGGTACCAGCGGCTTCTCGTTCGCCGAGTGGAAGGGCACGTTCTACCCGGAGGGACTGGCCGAAGGCGCCATGCTTTCGTTCTATGGCCGGGAGCTGCCGGTGGTGGAGATCAACAACACGTTCTACCGGCTCCCCTCCCCACGCATCCTGGGTGAATGGGCGGCGGCGGTCCCCGACACCTTTCGGTTCTGCTTGAAGGCGTCCCAGCGCATCACCCACTACGCGCGGCTGGCTGGCGCAAAAGAGCTGGTGGATCGCTTCTTCTTCGCCAAGCAGGCGCTGGGGCCGAAGGCTGGACCATCGCTGTTCCAGCTGCCGCCCCAGATGAAGAAGGACGTGGGGCGCTTGCGGGCCTTCTTCGACGACGTGCCGGCGGGCGAGAGGCTGGTCTTCGAGCTGGGGTCACGCTCGTGGTTCGACGACGAGGTGTACGAGGTGCTGCGGAGCCGCGGCGCCACCGCATGCATCGTCGACGACGAGAAGCGGCCCATGACGCTGGTGCGCACCGCTCCCTTTGCCTACCTGCGCTTGCGACGGCCCGAGTACACCGACGCGGAGCTCCAGGGCTGGCTCACGGCGTTGAACGACGCTGGGTACGAGGAAGCGTTCGTGTTCTTCAAGCACGAGGAAGCCGGGGCCGGACCCCGCCTCGCCAAGCGCATGCTGGCCCTGGCCACGCAGTAGCTCAGCCGACCTCAGCTCGAGGCGCGGCGTGCGCGGGTGGCCTTGGCCTGGCATTCCGGGCAGACGCCGTACATCTCGTGCTTGTGGCTGCGGAGCAGGAAGCCGTACTTGCTGGCGATGGACTCCTGCAGGGCCTCGATCTTCGGCTCTTCGAACTCGGTGATCTTGCCGCATTCGACGCAGATGAGGTGATCGTGATGGGCCTCTTCGTCGGCCAGCTCGTAGCGCGTGAGGCCGTCGCCGAAGCGGCGCTCGAAGGCCACGCCGCACTCGGTGAGGAGCTTGAGCGTGCGGTACACGGTGGCGTACCCGACCTTCGGATCCTGCGCACGCACGTCGGAGAGCAGCTCCTCGATGCTGATGTGGTTGGGCGCGCGGAAGAAGGTCTCGACGATGAGGCGCCGCTGGTCCGTGGAGCGCAGGCCCTTCTTCGCCATGTGCGCGGAGAGACGCTCACGAAAGTGATTCAGATCGGTGCTTTCGTGTTTGTGGTGTTCCATACGTCTCCCCTCTCATCTGAAGCGTGAGTTGGCGCTCCCGTCAACACAGGTCGCGCAAGAAATGCGTTCAGCGCTGGCTTTCCGGGGGCATTGCGAGGCGCCGGTGCAAAGAAAGCGCAATCCGCGGGTCAACCCCGCTGGATCGGGAGGCCTTCGGCTTCCCACGCCAGAAGCCCGCCCTCCATGAAGGCTGCCTCCACGCCGTCGGCGGCGAGCTCGGCCACCAGCTCTTTGGTCTTGTCGCCGGAGCGGCAATAGAGCACCGGCTGGCCCGGCAGCATGTAGAGCTCGGCGATGCGCCCCTTCACTTCCTCCAGGGGAATGTGCGTGGCCTTGGGGAGATGGGCCCGGCCGAAGGCGCCGGCGTCGCGGGTGTCGACCATGGCGATGGCACCCTTCTGGAGCAGCTGCGCCACCTCGGGAACCTTCAGGGCGCCCGCCTGGCGGGGCAGGAACGGCTCGACCATCGCCTGGAGATCGCGCTTTCGCAGGGGTCCCACCTGGGCGTCGGCCACCCGCTGCTCGGCGAAGAGCATGAACGTGGGAATCTGCTGCACCCGGAGCTGCCGCACGATGATCGGCGACTTGTCGGCGTCGACCCGGTAAACCGCGACCTTGCCGGTCATGTCCTTGGCGAAGGCTGCCACCTCGGTGGCCACCTGCTTGCTCACCGCCGAGCGCGCGCTGAAGAACTCGAGGAGCACCGGGAGCTCGCTGCGCAGGACCTTTGCCTCGAAGTCCCGCTCGGTGACGACGGGTACTTCGGGGGGTTTGCCGTCCCCGCCACGGGGTCCGAAGCCAGAGGAGCCACCTAGAATCGTCATAGAGCAGGGGTTAGTGGACCTTGTTCGCGATGTCGAGGGGTCACGAGCGGCGGATCAGGGAGAACGTGCGGCCGTCCCTTGCTCCGGCGCCTCGTCCACCGGCCGCTCGGCGAGCACGTCGCCGCGGGGATCGAGCGCGTCGCGCAAGGCCTCGCCGACGACGTTCTGCGACACCACGGTGCCGAGGAGCGCCAGCGCCGGAAACGCCAGAAGCCACCAGGCACCCGGGTGGTGGCGAGATTGCGCCATGAGGTGCCCCCAGGTGGGTGAGCTCTCCTCGATGCCGAGACCGAGAAAATCGCACGATGCCTCGACCAGGATGACCGTGGCGAGGGCGAAGGTGGCCGACACCAGCGCCTGTGCGCGGGCGTTGGGGAAGACGTAGCGCACCAGGATGCGCAGGGGGGATGCGCCGAGGGCCCGCGCCGCCAGCACGTAGTCTTGGCCGGACACGGCGATGACCTCGCCGCGCACCAGGCGCGCAACTTCCGCCCAGCGAGTGAGGCTGATGGCGAGGAGCAAGGTCAAGGTCGAGGCCTTGGGCATCATGGCTTGGAACGCCAGCACCAGGACGATGGTGGGAAAGGCGGTCATGGTCTCCACGCTGCGTGCCACGATCGCATCGAAGACGCCGCCGAAGAACCCGCCGAGCGCCCCGACCAACGCGCCGAACGCAACCAGGAGCGCCACGCACAGCAGCGCGAAGGAGACCACCACCCGCGCTCCGTGCACCAGCACCGAGAAGACGTCTCGGCCGTCGGAGTCGGTCCCCAGCACGTGTCCGGCGGAAGCGAGCGGCGGCCGGAGCACCGCGGTTCCCGTCTCGGCTGGCCCCCAATGCACCAGCGCGCGCAGCGCGAAGCCTCGGGCCAGCTCTGCTTCCAGCTCGGCGTGCGACATGCTCTGGAGCTCGCGCGGCCGGGTCACGTTCGCGAGCACGTAGGTGTGGCCGCGGACGGTTCCGTAGACCGGCAAGGGACTGGCGAAAAAGTCCGCGAAGATCGCCACCAGGAGCAGCATCGCGAAGGCCGTGATGCCCACCGAAGCGCCGCGCTTGCGCCGCACCTCGGAGAGGGCTCGGCGCAGCGTGCCCGGGACCGCGCGCTCGGCCTTCATGCGCCCCTCCGGCGCAACGTCTCGCGGACGCGCGGGTCGAGCAGACCGTGAACGACGTCGGACGCCAGGAGCGTGAAGGTGGCAAGGAGCGCGGTGGCCAGCACCGCCACCACGATCCACGCAGAGTCGTGGCGCTCGATGGCGCGGAGGGTTTCCCAACCCATGCCGCGCAGCGAGAACACCTCTTCGACCACGAATGCGCCGCCGATGAGCGTCGGTATCTGCACCCCTGCCAGTGTAACCATGGGCATGATGGCGTTGCGAAGCGCGTGGACCACGAGGAGGCGCACGCCAAAGACGCCCTTGGCGCGGGCCGCGCGCACGTAGTCGGAGCCGAGCACCTCGAGCACCGCCGCGCGCTGGAAGCGACTCAGCGTGGCCACCGAGCCAGCCGCCAGCGTGAGCACCGCGAAGAACGCCGCGTGCCCCAGCCCAAAGAGGTTCACGCAGATCTCCCCCAGAACGAAGGAGGGAAGCGCGTAGATGACGAAGAGCCCCAGCGCCAGCGCCCGATCGACGGGACGATTCTTTCGGTACGCCGAGATCACGCCCAGCGGCACCGCCAGCCCGTACGAGAGGAGCATCGCCAGGAACGTCAGACTCAGCGTCAAAAGACCCCGGCGCTGCAGGCGATCGCCGAGCGAGAGGTCCTCGCCGCTGCCGCTCGTGAGCTGGCCCAGTATGGCGCCCAGCATCCACTTTGCGTACCGCGTCTGCGACACGCTGGCGGCCACGCGCTCGGCGCCCGAGAACGGCACGAAGTCGTTTTCGTGGACGAACCACCACGCGCCCCAATCGGCCTGGCGCGCCCGGACCGTCGTAGCGAGCGCGTCGTCGGGAATGCTCCCGTCGCGCTCGGTCGCGTGGGCGGCGACGCGGGCGAGCTGCGCCAGCGCGTCGCGGCGATCCGTGCGCCCCATGGCCGCCATAACGTAGGGAAGCGCGAAGGTGTCCAGGAGGTAGAGGTCTTGCTCGCGCTCTTCCCCGCCGTGCTCCACCAGGCGATCCACCGCGCGCTTGGCCGCCGGCTCCGTAAAGTCGATGGAGTGATCGTCCCAAAAGCGCGACCAGAAGAGCGTCGCGTCGCCTTCCGTCTCGAATGCGCCCTCATCGGGGCGGCGCATGCGACGGGCCACCGGCACGAGCGCCAGGGCCACGCGCTTGCGTCCCGCAGCAGGCAAGTTGTCGAAGCGCGGAAGCAAGTGCGGGAGAGCCGCGCCCCCGAGCGCCGCGAGCCGGCGCGCCGATACCGTGGCGTCGTCATCGTCGGCCACGATGTGCCCCACGTACTCGTCGGTGAGGATGCGCACGTCGCGGGGGTCGGTATTGACGAAGCGTGGGAGGTCGAGGAACCGGCTCCGGCGCTCTTCGGTGAGCTTGTCGAACGTGACCGGGTCGATGCTCGATGCGGAAGAACCACCGGTCGGGTACGGCGCAAGCGGGTCCGGCAGGAGCGTGGTCATCAGGAACACGACCAAGCTCACGCCGATGAGGGTGGGAATCGCCCAAAGCGCTCGTCGAAGCGCGTACCGGAACACCGGGAAACTATCCCACGAAGGCGTCGCCGCCGGTCCGGAAAAGCGACGCACCGATTGCGCACGATCGCCGCTGGGAAAGCGCGGCTACGGACCGCGAACACCGCGAGGATGGCCGCGAGGCGCTACCGCTCGACTTGAAACCAACTGCAGGGTGCGTCGCCGGTCCTTTTCTCGCTGCCCCGAAGTTCGTAGCGGCACATCAGCTCTCCTCCCGCCGCCCCGATACGAACCAACTCGGCTGGAGTGTTCTCCCAAACGTATGCCCCGTACGATGCGCAGGGAGCAGCGAAGGCTCCGTCTGCCTTCGCCTCACAGAGTCGCGCCTCCTTTTGCCGGGGAGGGTGAAGCGTTCCCACGCTCCCTGTCGCTATGAGTGGCGGCGGCGTTGCGTCGTCCATTTGTGCGCGTCTCTCCTGCTTGTTGATGATGTAGACAGTCGCCAAGAATCCGAAGACCAGCACCCCAGCAGCCTTGCCCACGAAGTCCGAGACCGGGTTCACGCGTGCCATGGCGACATGTTACCACGTTTCACACGAGCGAAGAACTCTCCAAGTGGGCTCGGTGATGCGCGGCAGTCGGGAAATCACCGGCGCACTCGATAGGAGCGCGCGGAAGCCCCGGCGGAGTGTTAACCTCCTCGCCCCATGACAGCCGACCTTCGTAGCCGCGTAGAAGCGTGGATCGCCGCCGACCCCGACCCGACGACCCAGGAGGAGCTGCGCCTGCTCCTGCGAGAGGAAGACCTCGCGAAGACGGACCTCGGCGACCGCTTCGCAGGATCGCTCGAGTTCGGTACCGCCGGCCTGCGCGGCGTTCTGGGTGGGGGCCCGAACCGCATGAACCTGGCGGTCGTCCTGCGCACCACCGACGGCCTGGCGCGCGCGCTGCTGGCCGAGGTCCCGGACGCCAAGCAGCGGGGGGTCGTGGTGGGCTACGACGGCCGGCGCCTGAGCCGCGAGCTGGCTGCTGCCACCGCAGAGGTGCTGGCGGCCCACGGCATCCGCGCCGTGGTGTTTCGTGAGGTGGGGCCCACGCCGCTCGCAGCCTTCGCGGTCTCGCACCTGGGCGCCGCCGCCGGCGTCATGGTCACCGCGAGCCACAACCCGCCGGAGTACAACGGCTACAAGGTGTACTGGGGCAACGGCGCGCAGATCATCCCGCCGGTGGACAGCCTCATCGCCCGGGCCATCGACGAGGCGCCGCGGGCCCGCGACGTGCAGCGGCACAAGGACGACGCGCTGACCACCTTCCTCGATCCCTCGGTGGAGCGCGCCTATCTCGACGGCGTGCGCGCACTGTCGCTGAGCAAGGGCGGCGATCGCGCGTTCCCCATCGTGTACACGCCCCTCCACGGCGTGGGCGCCAAGCTCGCGGAGAAGGCCCTGGCAGAGGCCGGCTTCACCCACGTCACGTCGGTGGCGGAGCAGCGGGAGCCGGACGGCGCGTTTCCCACGGTGCGCTTTCCGAACCCCGAAGAAGCCGGCGCCATGGACCTCTCCTTCGCGCTGGCGCGCAAGCTTTCGGCGCAGCTGGTGCTGGCCAACGACCCCGACGCCGATCGCCTGGCGGTGGCGGTTCCCGACCCCACCTCGGCCACGGGATACTTGCAGCTTACAGGCAATCAGGTGGGCGTGCTTCTGGGTCACGAGGCCATCGAGGTGGCCGGCGGCGGCAAGGGCGCAGTGCTCGCCTCGTGCGTCTCCTCACCCATGCTGGGCGCCATCGCGAAGGCGCGCGGCGTGCACTACGAAGAGACGCTCACCGGCTTCAAGTGGATCGCCAATCGGGCGCTGGAGCTCTTGGCCAAGGACGGCACGCACTTTCTCTTCGGGTACGAAGAAGCGCTCGGCTACACCATGGGCGAGCTGGTGCGCGACAAGGACGGCATCAGCGCGGTGGTGGCCTTCGCCGAGCTCACCGCCCGGCTGCGGGCCGAGGGGAAGACGGTGCTCGGGCACCTCGAGTCCATCTACCGGAAGTACGGGCTCTTCGTGAGCGGACAGGTGAACGTCACGCGCAAGGGCCAGGAAGGCGCCAAGGAGCTTCTCGACATCATGAACCGGCTGCGCAGCGCGCCGCCCGCCGAGGTGGGCGGCGTAGCGGTGACCGCGGTGGTCGACGTGGAAGCTGGCACGCGGCGCGAGACCGCGACGGGTGCAACCAGCGCCCTCACGCTCCCCAAGAGCAACGTGCTCATCTTCGAGCTCGCCGGAAACCATCGCATCATCGCTCGGCCCAGCGGCACCGAGCCCAAGGCCAAGTTCTACTTCGACGTGTGCGAGCCGCTCGGCGAAGGCGAGCCCATGCCCACGGCGCAACAGCGAGCCGACGAGACCATGAAGCGCCTGCAGAAGGCCTTCACGGCCATCGCCGGGACCGGCTGATGAGCACCTTCAGCGCGGCAACCCTCAACATCTGGCAGAAGTTCGGCCCCTGGGAGGAGCGCATGCCGCGACTGCGCGCGGCGCTCGCTGCGGAGATGCCCGACGTCATCGGCCTGCAGGAGGTGCGCGTCGAGGCGGGCTTCGATCAGCTTGCCTCGCTGAACCAGGAGCTGGGGTATCACGCGGTCTTCGGCGCGACCTTCGACGACGGGTACGGCAAGACCGGCAACGGTATTCTCTCACGCTGGGAGGTGCTGCGCTCGGAAGTGGTGCCGCTGCCCACCGCCCAGGAAGAGTGGCGCTGCCTGGTCTTCGCGCTCCTCGACAGCCCCCACGGCAAGCTCCCGTTCTTCACCACCCACCTCAACTGGCAGCTCGACGACGGCGCCTCGCGTCGGCTCCAGGTGCGGGCCATCACCGGCGCGGTGGCCGAGCTCGCCCGGGGCGCGGATTTTCCCGCGTTGCTGGTGGGCGACTTCAACGCCGAGCCGGACTCCGACGAGATGCGCTACCTGCGTGGGCTCGCCGGCATCGACGGTCATTACGTGTATTATGCAGACGCGTGGTTCTTCGCCGGCGATGGCGCTCCGGGCACCACCTATTCGAAGAGCAATCCCTTCGGCGAGGTGCACCGGGAAGCCGAGCGCCGCATCGACTACGTCTACGTGCGCGCCCCGGAGCGCGGACGCGGCGAGCCCATCGCCACCCGCGTGGCCTTCGACCAGACGATCGACGGCATGCACCCCACCGATCACTACGGCGTCATCGCGACCATCGCGACCGGAGCCTAGAGAGGCTTCAAGTTCCTACCAGGCGCCCCTTGGCACCCCCTTGGCACCCCCGGTTCCGGTTTGCGAGTGGCAGCCGTTGCAGTCGAACGAAGGCGATCAGGGGCACTGTGGCACGTGACTAAGGTATACTTGCCCTGCGCAGGCATTGAACGCCTTGGTGCAAGTGTCTGCGCCAGCGTCGTTCGAGAGCATGGTCCCCGTACACTTGACACGCATTTCGTTGACAAGCGAGTCCGCAAGCTCCCACGCGACGATGAACGGGTACGAAGGTCGGCCAGCATCGGGGTCAAATGTAACGGTTCGCGATGCGCACCCGACTGGGTCGTTTGGTTCGCAGGCAGCACACAGAGCCGCGACAACCTGGTCCTGAGCCCGGCTGCGTTGCGCCCCACCATAGCTCCTATACTCACACTGACGTCGAACGGAGTTCGTGCAGTTCTCCTTGACGAGACAGAGGCGCTCAGCGCGACGATAGGCGTCACTGTTCAGACGCTCGAGCTCCGCGCACCAGCCATCGAACTTCGCCCCGCAGGTGAGCGAGGCAACGCCGTTGCATTCAATTTCGTAGGCGCGGGTCAGAGCGCAGATGTCCGGCCCTCCATCGCCGTCGGTCGCCGCCTCTGCGTCGGTAGGCGCGACCTCGGCTGCCCCGTCCAGGCCCCCCCCTTCAGGGCTGGGCACCAAGGTCCCCGGCGTTGTCCCGGAAGCGCAAGCCGCACCCACGAGCAGGATCGCGGCAGCGAAGAATCCTCCGTGGCGTTTGCTCATCGTCATCACAGGGCGTCACCGCCGGCCCAGCCGTCACCCAACATCGCCCATAATGGGGCGCCTCGGGCAATTCGATCACTCGAATGGAGGTCGGTCAACCGCCAGGAACAAGCGACCGCGTGCCCGAACTATTCATGGGCGTTGTGCAGAGAATGGATGTAGCCGCGCAAAGATTCCGCTCTTCGAGCACGCGGGTGAGTCGAAGAAGGCGCTGCGAAGGTCGGAAGCGGACCGGTCGCCGAGCCTATCGTCGCCGGGCAAGGTCGGGCGCCCGACGAGCGCGGCACGAGTCGTGCCAACCCAGTTCACTGCGAGAGCGTTCCCATGACCCGAGCAATGGCGCAACCGGTCGTGTCCGATCACGTGGCGCGTGATCGAACCTGGGCCATTCCGCCATAACGTCCTGGATGATTCCCTCTGCACGTCTCCAGCAAGAGGAGGCGATCCGGCCCCAGCGCCTCGAAGACCTGACGCACGTACCGAGGTTTCCTTCGCCGAGGGTCCGCGTCAGCCAGCACGGGAGGGGCATTTGGCGCGTTGACATCGCCGGACCATGGGACCCCTGCGACAAGGAAGTCCTAGCGACACTAGGTGACAAACTCTCGTCCCGCCAGGCGAGACAACCGTTTGGTCTGTTGTTGGACCTTCAGCGCGCTGACGGGGTGTCCGCGAGCGAGGTCTGCGCGTGGCTGACCGGGAAGCGGGGTGAATCCGACGGACCTGGCATTTCCCCCATCGCCGTCGTTGGTGCAAGTGGACGGAATGGCGTGGGGACGGGGGCCGAGACGCGCGCATTTGCCTCGCGCGAGGACGCGACAGCGTGGCTAGCGGGCCGGCTCGAATCAGGGCGCCGTGGCACGGGGACCACAACCGAGACCACCGCGCTGGAGGCAGTTACGGTGTCGCGCCTCCGGCGATACCTGGAGAGTGACCTACGACGCGTATCCTTGGGCGGCGCGGTTCATGCCCTTGCCCTCTCGCGGAGGACCGTGCAAAGACACCTCGCTGCGCAGGGAACAAGCTACCGCAACATACTGAAGGAGGTACGTCTGGAGCGGGCCCAAGAGCTTCTTGCGTTCAGTCACATGCCCATAACGCTCGTCTCCGCCGTGGTCGGCTTGCGAAAGGTCGACCACCTCCGACGTCTCTTTCGGACTACGACGGGGATGACTCCGCTTGGCTGGCGACAAGCCACCGCGCCACTCCGCGGCGTCGTGCCGAATCCATGCACTCCCCCCCCGTAAGCTGGCCGGAGATCAGCGAGGGAGGTGGAGCGACGTGGGAAGCGACCGCGCTTCCCGGGCGGTCAGATCCATATCGATCCACGAGGTCACGCGGGTCTGAGCTCCGGGCGCCACGTCCACGAGGAGTGCGGCACTGCCAACGTATATTCGAAAGATGCCAAGCCCAGCTCCACCTCCGGTCGTGTCCAATGGGGTCATCGAATCCGTCGTCGCGCCCGCCGCACGTCCGCGGGCTATCCCTCGCAGAAGGTGCTCGCGCCGAAGGCGGCCAAAAGGGTCGGTGACCTGCAGTGCCAAGTAGCTACCATCGGCGCCGAATCGGAATGTAGGGGCGTCGGAGTCGTCCAAAGTGATGTTCTGCTTCCGGTCATGGGCAAACTTGGGCTCCCCGTACTGGTCGACGGGAGCGTCGTACATCGCGTTCATCAGGAGCTCGTGCGCGACCTCCCCTACACGCTGGGCGATCCTCCCCGTAGCTCCGGCCCGCGTAGCCAAGAGGGCGACCTCCGAAACCACCAGGTCCCTGTCGCTCGAGGTGCGGGGCCTATACTTGAGGTGGGCCGAGCCCCATCCCAGCAGGTCACCAAAATGCGGCTCGGGAAGGTCACCGAGCGCACGTCGGGCCGCCAGCAAGAGCTCCCATGGCCGCGGCATCGACGCGAACGCCGGCCAACCCAGCAGACTAGCAATCGCCGGTGACGATGCCGCTTCGAGCGCAGCCGCCATGTCACCGGTCGTCCACGTCACGATACGGAGGTGCGGATAGCGATGGCGAGCCCAGTCGAGCGCGAGGTCGAGCTCCGCTACGTCACACGCGAGGAGCAAGGGCTCTGGAGATAGGGCGGCACGCAACGTCGCAGGGTCCGACTCGCACGCTACTGGGGCGAGCCCCCCTGCAGCACGGAGCACCCGGGCAATTCGAGTTCCCACTGCGCGATTTCGTTCCAACACGCCGATGCGTGGCAGGGCGTCGGTCATGGGTTCAGCTCGGCAAGCGACAGGTCGTAGTGGGCCCCTCGATCGGGGACGACGCGAAGCACGTGCGTCGGACCGCGCAGAGCGGCGCGCAGCGCATCGACGTCGGGCACGGCGACACCATCCACCTGCGCCACAGCGTCTCCTGGCAGGGCGCGCGCACGGTCCGGTAGCGCGACGAGAAGCGGGGCGTCTATGTCCTTCGTCCAGAACGGCCCACAGGCGGTCGCGCCACCAACCGGCGTACAGCTGGCGTAGTGGCGAACCGCGTTTCGATAGTCTTCTCCACGAACGCGGTAGCGTACCCGCAATTCGACGCCCGCGTCCAGCAGGCGCGCGGACGCGTCAACCCGCTCGACCACGTTCAGGTTGGTGAGCTGAGCGTCGAAACGCCGGACCGCCGCATCGCCAAGCCCGTCGCCCTCAGGCAGTGCGCGAAGGTAGGCACCAGCGGGCCCCGGTACCTCTTGGCGCAGACGTGCCATCACTTGCTGGAGGGCGGAGCGGCGGGCGGCCGCGAGCGCTTCTTCTTCGTTCGCGCCCCGACCCGTACCGACCACAAATCCGGGCGCCGCCGAAGGAGTCGTGTCGTCGCTCGGGGCTAGCACGCGGGCGGTCTGGGGGCCGCGTCGGGTGCCAAGCAGCGTGAGAGCGCCCGCAAGCAAGAGGAGGGTGCACAACAACGCTCCGACTTTCCGCGCGTCGCCGCTGGCGCGCTTCCGGACGGGCGTTGTTCCCGCCTGCGCGGTTCCTTGCTCGGGCGTGCTGCCGGTGACGTCGAACGACACGCGCGCGCCACAACGTCCGCACGAGGCCCAGTTTGGCTCGCTCCGCCGCGTGCGCTCCAGGAACTCCTTGCCGTCAGAGGCGAACAACCGCACGCCCCCGCACCCCACGCAGTCGTTCACCCTAGCCACTGTTCGAATGTCGATCTTGGCGCCCAAGGGTTCGCTCGTCATGAGAAGAGCTAGCTCTGGGGGGCAGTCCGACACGGTGACGCGCGATACTTCGGGCAGTGCCCGGAGAGCCGCTGCCAGGGCCGCCCCGTTTGCCATCTCCATATCCACCCCATTCAGCTCGAGGACGAGTTGGCCCTCCACCCCATCGAGAATCTTGTTCCAGCGTGGCTTGCGCGCAGCGGTGCCATGAATCCGTACCCGGGTCGCCGCGATGTCGACTGTCTTCTCGATACCGCCGCCACTGCTCGCGTACTGGGCATCGAGCTTGGCGGCCGCCTGCCGCACAACCCTCGAGAGCGCGGGGCGTCCGACGTGTTCGCGCGCGAAAGCAAGATAGTCCTCGTGTTCGTCGAAGCGGGCAACGCCCCCGCACCGGTCGCACACCGAAGGCGCCGGTCCATTCAGGATCTGCTCGGCATCGCGCTCGCAGTCGATGGCTCGCAACCATGCAGCTCCACAGTCGCGACAGAGGTACGGTGCAAGTACGGAGATGATCCGCGCTGCGCCGACGAAGCCGCGCACCATCGCCATCTGCGCAGCAACTGCTGGGGACACTCCGTACAGGTAGAGCTCGGCCTCCGACGGTACGGCTCGCATCATGTGCAGCCACTCGCGGACGCCGAACGAGGTCACACGAACGACCTGCGACGCATCGAGGATGACCACGCCGTCGAGCGCGGCCCCCACGCTGGCGCCGGCAAAGTCCTCCGCAATCGTCGCATCGAGCGAGAGCACTGCGACACCCGCGACGTGGTCGAGCGCCACCGCCTGGGGCTCGGGGGCCACCTGCTCGCTGGATCTTCCCGATCCAATGACCTCGTTCATCCCCGCTGCGACGGCCTGCCCGGCGTCCCTCACGAGCGACACGAGCGCTTGGCGCCCGAGAGCGAGCCCCACTTGGTGCGCGTACGCCTCGAGCGCTGCGCCAAGCTCCGCAGCGCTCGCGAAGCGTGCCGTCGGCTCGAGCGCTAGCGCGCGTAGCAAGATCTCCTCGAGTACCGGCGGGAAGCCGGGCGAGACCGTGGAGGGACGCGCAACGTCGTGGCGAGCAATCGCGAGCATCATAGCGAACTCGGCGGACCGTCGCGCCGCGTAGGGTCGCCGCCCGGTGAGGAGCTCGTAGAGCACTACTCCCGCGGCGTAGACGTCCGTGCGCGCATCGACGGGCTCATTCTTGACTTGCTCGGGAGCCATATAGGGCACTTTCCCCTTGATCGTGCCATGCTTGGTTTCCCAACTCCGTATTCTACTCTTCGCGATACCAAAATCGACCAGCTTCACGTCACCAGATGTCGTAAGAAACACGTTCTGTGGCGACACATCGCGATGAACGACGTTCATCGGTTCACCCTCGGCATCGACCGCGCGGTGAGCATAGTGTAGTCCGGCGCACATCTGCACGCCAATGCGCAGTGCCGCGCACACGGGGAGCCGTTGTCCCGCCGCGCCAAGCCGCGCCTGCAGGCTGCGCAAGTCCTCACCGCGAAGATACTCCATCACGAGGTACGGGCCCTCCGACGTCACCCCGTGCTCGAGCGTCCGAACAATATTGGGATGCGTGAGCCGCGATGACGTATCGCACTCGGCCTCGAACATTCGCTCGAAGTCCTTGCTACTCACGTGGTCGGACCGAAGCTTCTTTAGGACGACAATCACGCCGCCCGGAGGTCGACGCGCCAGACAGATGTCGGCCATTCCACCCGTGGCCAACTTCCCCAGAATCTCGTAGGGGCCGATATGCGTCATTGGCCGAAGCACCGCACTATGAACTATCAGTTGGGAGGGCCCGGCTTGAAGATGCGAATGCTCTTGCGGGCACCACTCACGTCCATGTCGACAGCGAGGTAGCTACGCGGGGGCAGGATGGCCCACTCGTCGATGGCCGACTTAGCGAACGCGTCCAAACCGGCGGCGGGCTTCCCGCCGATCCCGAGAACGTAGTCGCCCACACGGGCCCCGCTGGCGGCCCCGGGCGAACCACGCTGGACGTTCACGACGACCAGCTCGGCGTCGGTGTGGGTAGTCACCTCGAGGAGCGGAAAGACGCGTGCGACCACCAGCCCTTGCAGCGTTGCAGTAGCGCGATAGGTGGCAACGACCTGCGCAAGCACGTTGCGAGGCAGCTTGTACCGCGCGTAGAGCTCGACGCCTCCGTCGCGCTGTCGGTTGGCTACGTCCACGCGCTCGGGCGTAGCGAAGGAGCCAACCTGGGCGAGATATCTCGCGGCCACTTCCGCGCTCTGCCCCCGCTCGTCATCACGGATCCGCGGCTGTACGTAGTCGTACACCGGTGACCCGACCAGCTCCTGTGCAACATGACGCACGAGTCGCACGATGGCTTCGTTGCGCGCGTGCAACAGTGACGACTCCGCGTTGTCTGCGACGTCTCCTTTGCCCACGAGGTAGAGCGCCTCTCCATCCACGACGTACGGTCGCTCGGCCCAGGCCGGTGGTAGGTCAGCATTGCTCGTCCAGCCGCTGGCTACCGGATTCCGAGCACCCTTCTCTGTGTCCAAAGGTGGAGCCCTCAATGCCGCAGCGCTGGCCGGGGCGCCCGCTGAACCAAGTCCGGCAACGGGGTGGGCGCGGGCCCCCAACGCGAAGAACCCCCCCCCTAGCGC